>DATMAH010000325.1:0-2154 GCA_035583735.1 Dehalococcoidia bacterium | reverse complement strand
CCGCCGCGTCCTCCCCCCGCCCGAGCTGCAGGTACTCGCCCAGGCCCACGCGCTCCGCCACCTTCGCCAGCGTGTCGCGGCGGACGAGATGCGCGCGCAGCTCCGTCAGCTTCCCTTCGTCCAGCTCCGGGTAGTCGTTGTAGAGCTGCTGCGCCACGACCACGCCGAGCGCGGCGTCACCGAGGAACTCGAGGCGTTCGTTTGACCCGACATCGATGCCGGGGTTCTCGTTCAAATACGACGTGTGCACGAGAGCTTGTTTGAGAAGGCGGGGGTTCTTGAAGTTCAGGTGCAGCCGGTCCTCCAAGTCCTTCCAGTCGGGCAACCCGGCACCTCTTCTCGCGGGGAGTCGATCTTCGCGAGCGGCGACAAATCAAAACGACCGCCGGATGCGGTCGCAGACGCAGCAATCAAATGAAACGGTCGGGGATTCGGGCGGCTCCGGCCTCCAGCCATCGCGCCCGGCGCAATCCTCCCGCTCCCTTCGGTTGCGGCCACCGGGGTTCCTCCCCCGTCTACGCCCGCCGTCCGACCGAACCCACCTCTTGCCGCCGCTCGATGATAGGTACGCCCATGTCTGACTGTCAAGCGATACACCACGCCTATACTGCGCCAATGACAAGCGATGCGCGCAGCCCCGCACAGCTTCGCCAGGCGCTGCTCGACGCCCTCCATCCGGACGCCCGCGCCGCCGTCGACGCCGTGGCCGCGGCCGCCGCGCCGGCCGCCGTCTTCGCCGTGGGCGGCACCGTCCGCGACCTCCTGCTCGGCCGTCCGATCCGCGACATCGACCTCGCCGTCGAAGGCGACGCCATCGCCGTGATGCGCGCCGCACTCCCCGACGCCCCGCTCACCACCCACGCCCGCTTCGGCACGGCCCGCACGACCGCCGGCCGCACCTCCATCGACCTCGTGAGCGCGCGCTCGGAGACGTACGCGCGCCCGGGCGCTTTGCCGTCGGTGCGCCCCGGCCGCATCGACGACGACCTCCGCCGCCGCGACTTCAGCATCAACGCGCTGGGTCTGCGCCTCACCGGTGCGCCTGAGCTCCTCGACCCCACGGGCGGCCTCCCCGACCTCGATCGGCGCCACATCCGCGTATTGCACGAGCGATCGTTCCTCGACGACGCCACCCGCATGTTTCGCGCCGTGCGCTACGCCACGCGCCTCGGCTTCTCGCTCGAGGACGGGACGGCGCGGCTCCTCGAACGCGACGCCGGCTATGTCGCGACGCTGAGTCCCGCCCGCGTGCGGCGCGAGATCGAGCTGATGCTCCTCGAGGACACAGCTGGAGAAGCGCTGGGCACGCCCGCCTGCGTCCGCCTCCTCGAAGCGACGCATCCGTCGCTGGCGTGGGACGGCGCGCGCGCGGCCGCGCTGGCCGACCCGCCCGTGCGCGTACCCCGTCTTCCGTACGGCTTCGCGCTGCTCGCGGCGGACGCCGCTGCCGCCGACGCCATCGTGGACCGGCTGCGGCTCCAGCGCGACGAGGCCGCGGCGGTGCGTGGCATCGTCGCGCTGCGTGAGGCGGGCCGCATGCTGCGGCGCAAGGACGTGAAGCCGTCCGGCGTCGTCCTGCTGCTCGATCGCTATCCGCTCGCGAGCATCGCGGCGTACGCGGCCACGGCCGGCGACGAGATTGCCGCGAGTCTGGCGCTTCGTTACCTTGCCGAGTGGCGGCACGTGAAGCCCGCGCTCACCGGCGACGACCTGGTCGAGCTGGGCGTGCCCCGGGGACCGCAGGTGCAACGAGGCCTCCAGCTCATCCGCGCCGCACGCCTCGATGGCTGGGCAGACGGTGAGGGCGACGAACGCGCGCTCGCCCTGCGCTTCGTCAAAAGCATCCGCGACGCCGGCGCGGCAGAGGCGCCGATTGAGCTGCATCTCAATGGCAACTGACGTCCATCCCGGCACGGATCTCTGCGTCGTCTGCGGCGAGCGCGCGGACGCGAAGATGTCCGCCGACTGCAACTGGTGCGACGGACGCTACCACTTGAACCAGCGCAACGACGTCGTCGCGAAGGACTGCGGCCAGGTCTGGATCGACGAGCAGTACATGGCGCTGCAGTTCGCATGCAACAACTGCCTCGCCAGCGGCGGCGCGCCGCAGCCGCCCGCGCGGCAGTCGGCCGCCAGCCGCGTCGAGGCAGGCCG
>DATMAH010000324.1:0-3857 GCA_035583735.1 Dehalococcoidia bacterium | reverse complement strand
AAAGGGCAAAGGGTGACGCTGCCACGAGCTGGGGGAGCATGCGGCACGGACCCTGCCAGTGTGCGACGGAGACTGGACGTAGAGCCGGTCGCCTCGGTCCGCTGAGACGGCGGATAACGTCGCCGGAAGGAGCACGAGGAGATGAAGCGAGGCAAGAAGTACACCGAGAAGGCGGCGCTCGTCGACCGCGACAGGCTGTACGAGCCGGCGGAGGCGATCAAGCTCGCCAAGCAGGCATCGTTCGCGAAGTTCGACGAGACGGTGGAGCTGCACCTGCGCACGGGGCTTGACCCCCGTCACGCCGACCAGCAGATCCGCGGCACCGCGCTGCTGCCCCACGGCCTGGGCAAGACGGTGCGCGTGCTGGTCTTCGCCGAGGGCGAGGCGGCGCGTGCGGCGGAGGCGGCGGGCGCCGACGAGGTGGGCGGCGACGAGCTGATCAAGAAGGTCGAAGGGGGCTACACGGACTTCGACGTCGCCATCGCCGAGCGCAGCCTGATGGGGAAGGTGGGGCGGCTGGGCCGCGTGCTGGGCCCGAAGGGGCTGATGCCGAACCCGCGCTCCGGCACCGTCGTCGACGCAGAGAACATCGGCAAGGCGGTGAACGACGCACGCCAGGGCCGTGTGGAGTTCCGGCTGGACCGCACGGCGATCGTCCACGTGCCGATCGGCAAGGTCTCCTTCGACGAGGAGAAGCTGGAAGAGAACATGGCGACGCTGGTCTCGGAGATCGTGAAGGCGAAGCCCTCGGGCGCGAAGGGCGTGTACATCAAGTCGATCACGCTGACGACGACGATGGGCCCGGGCATCCGGCTGGACCCGACGCCGACGCTGGCGATGCGGGTGGGGTAGGGGCTTACCGCTCAGAGGCTGACAGGTGGAGGTTAGAGGCGCGCGGTACGGGCTGCGTGCCTTCGTCGTTGCCCGGGGCGGACGGTACGGCTACACTGACGCCGCCAGAGACCGCAGGCGCCGTTACGGCTTAATCGACAGCCTGCCGAGGCACGATAGCGAGACCCGCCGGGCGCTTCCGCGCGCGGCCGTGCGACGCGATTGTGTGCCCCTGTCTCCGGCAGGGGTTTTTCGTTTCGCCGAAGGGAAGGAGGCGCATGCCAACAGCAGCGAAAGAGGCGACGGTCGCCGAGCTGAAGGAGCTGGTCGAGCGGTCGGCCATTGTCATCGGCGCGGAGTACCGCGGGCTGAGCGTCCGGGACATGACGGCGCTGCGGCGCGCGCTGCGCGACGCGGGCGTCGAGGCGCGCGTGGTGAAGAACCGGCTGTTCCAGCTCGCGGCGAAGCAGGCGGGCCTGGAGACGGCGGGCGGCGTGGTCGAAGGGCCGTCGCTGGTGATCTTCGGCTTCGGCGACATCATCGCGCCGTCGAAGGCGGTGGTGGAGTACGCGCGCACGGCGCGCAACACGTTCGCGCCGAAGCGGGCGTTCGTCGATGGCGCCGTGGTCGACCAGGCGTACATACAGGAACTGGCGACGCTGCCGTCGCGCGAGGAGCTGATCGGTAAGCTCGCGGGCGCGTTCGTGCAGCCGGTGCAGAACCTGGCGTTCCTGCTCAACGACACGATCCAGTCGTTCGCGCGGCTGGTCGATGCGCGGGCGGACCAGCTCGAATCCGGCGGCGAGGCCGCGTAGCAGAGGCAGAGGGAAGTGAGCGCGGGAAGTCCGCGCGGAAGGAGTAACGGACAAATGGCGAAGGTCGAAGAAGCGTTCGACATCATCAAGGGCATGACGATCATCGAGCTCCGCGATCTGAACAAGAAGATCGAGGAGGAGTTCGGCATCACGGCGGCGGCGCCGGCGATGATGATGGCGGCGCCGGCCGCGGGTGGCGGTGGCGCGGCGGCGCCGGCGGCGGAGGAGGAGAAGACGGAGTTCAACGTCGTGCTGAAGGACGCCGGCGCGAACAAGATCAATGTCATCAAGGCGGTGCGCGAGGTGACGACGCTGGGCCTGAAGGAGGCGAAGGACCTCGTCGAGAGCGCGCCGGTGAACGTGAAGGAAGGCGTCGCCAAGGACGAGGCGGAGTCGGTCGCGGCGAAGCTGAAGGAAGCGGGCGCGACGGTCGAGGTGCAGTAGCGCAGGCTGCTCATCACGGTGAGTTTCTTGAGGGGGCGACGGTTGATGGCCGTCGCTCCCTTTGCATTGTCGGCGTGCGGTAGGCGCTTCTGGTTGCGTAACCGCGGATGACGCGGCCGGCGCCGATGGAGGATGACGGTTGGGGTTGGTGGCGCCGGCGCGTGGGGCGGACGCGGTGGCCGGAGTAGATTCTTCGCCTGCGGCTCAGAATGACCGGTTGGGGGTGGGGGGCGCTGACGTGGAGGGGGAAGGTGCGGTCTTGACCGCAGCGGGTGGCGGGAAGCGGTGCTTGAAGTCGAAGGCGTGGGCCGTCGGGCCGTGCGCGCGGAGATGCGCCAGACGCTCCTCGGCTTCCTCGACCGACGGGATGTGGCCGGCGGGGATCCACCACAGCACCAGGTACGGCTGCGACGGATGCTCGAAGAACTGGCGGCGACGCCGGTACAGCTCGACGTGGTCGCTGCGGTACGTGTACTGGTGCAGCGCCTCGATGGACTCCCACACGCTGAAGTTGATGAGCACCAGCGGGTCATCGCCGACGCGCGTACCCGTTGAGTTGCCGTCCTCGTTCTGGTGGCGCCAGACGAAGCCCGGCGAGCGGTCGGCGAGGCGGTTGATGGGGTCGAGGTAGGCGAGGAAGTCGGCGAGGCGCGGGTCGTCGAGCGGCGCGACAAGGCGCGCGACGTTGTACTGGGCAAGGTGGTACGTCTGCGTCACGATCTGGCTCCGCGGTGGTATGCCGGCGGGGTCATGCTAGCGGACGCCGCCGGCGTCACGCAGCCGGATCATCAATTGCCGGCCGCCGGGCTGGACGAAGACGCGCCGGAGGCGTACTCGTCGACGTGGCGCTTGAGGTCCGCCCAGCATTCGTCACAGGTGATGAGGATGAAGAAGGCGCGGTTGGTGATCTTCAGGGTGGCCGCGCGGCCGCAGAAGTCGCACGACTCAGCCGCGCTGGGGCGGGAAACCTGGACGGAGCGTACAACCACAGCCGCACCCCTTCCCTGGCGGAGCGGAACGAGCGGAGCGGACGGCTTCGGTCTTGGAGCCGGGATCGCATCCCTGCGGCGACGCCGCCCGGTTTGCCCCCCTTGCGGCTAAGCTACGTGCTGTTCGAGAGCCTGTCAAGAACGGCATCCGCATGCGCGGAGCGGGCTCACCGTAGCGGTGGCGAGCTACGGTTCGCCTATGCGCGCGAGATGATGACGCTGGCATGATGCCCGAGGCCGAACGCGTTCACCATGGCCTTCGTGCCGCGGAGGCGCCGCACGTCGCCGGTGACGACGTCGATGCCGGCGCACTGCGGGTCCAGCTCGCGCAGCCCGAGCGTCGGCGGGATGAGGCCTGCCTGCAGGCAATAGACGGCAGCGACGAGCGACATCGCGCCCGACGCGCCCAGCGTGTGACCGACGCTGCCCTTGATCGACGTGAGCCAGAGGCGGTCTTTGTTTGGGCCCCAGACGCGGTCGATCGCCTTCGCCTCCACGACGTCGAGCGCGCCGCCGCCGCCGGTGCCGAAGATGACGTCGACTTCACCCTGGAGCGTCAGGTCCCACTTGATCAGCGCCTTCTGCATCGCGCGCCCCGCGTCGAACTCGTTAGCGCGGGGCTGCACGACGGCGGAACGGCTGAACGTCGATCCGTAGCCATCGACGTAGGCGAGGATGTGGGCGCCGCGGCGTACGGCGACGTCCTCGTCCTCCATGACGACGAACGCGGCGCCTTCGCCGAGCGCGAAGCCGTCGCGCGCGCTGTCGTACGGCCGCG
>DATMAH010000323.1:0-6438 GCA_035583735.1 Dehalococcoidia bacterium | reverse complement strand
CTCCGGCAGCGGCCCGGAGTTGCCGATGCACGTCGTGCAGCCGTAGCCCACGAGGTTGAACCCCAGTTGCTCCAGGTACGGCGTCAGCCCCGCCTGGTCAAGGTACGCGGTCACCACCTGTGACCCCGGCGCGAGGCTCGTCTTCACCCACGGCTGCGTCCGCAGCCCGCGCTCCACCGCCTTCTTTGCGATGAGCCCCGCCGCCAGCATCACCTTGGGGTTCGACGTATTGGTGCACGACGTGATCGCCGCGATCACCACGTCACCGTGGCCCAGGTCGAACTCGCGGCCGTCGTCGGCGCAGTGCACCTTCTTCCACGGATGCGGTTCCGGGTTCGCCGCCGCGACGGCCTGGTCGGGGGTCGCCGCGCTGCCGCCCTCGCCCAGCCAGCGCTGGATTTTCTCCTGCTCTGGCCCGTTCTCAATCCCCGTCTCCAGCATGGAGACCAGGCTCGTGCGCCATGCCAGCTTCGCCGCTGAGAGCGGCACACGGTCCTGCGGCCGCCGCGGCCCGGCAATGCTCGGCTCGACATCGCCGAGGTCGAGGGTGAGCGTGTCGTTGAACACCGGCTCCGGCGTGTCGTCGGTGCGGAAGAGCCCCTGCTCCTTCGTGTACGTCTCCACCAGCTCGATGAGAGCGTCCGGCCGGCCGGTGAAGCGGAGATACCGCAGCGTCTCGTCGTCGACCGGGAAGAAGCCCATCGTCGCGCCGTACTCCGGCGCCATGTTGGCGATGGTCGCGCGGTCCGGCAGCGGCAGCGACGACAGGCCGGAGCCGTAGAACTCCACGAACTTCCCGACGACGCCCTTCTGCCGCAGCATCTGCGTCACCGTCAGCACCAGGTCCGTCGCCGTCGCGCCCTCGCGCAGCCGCCCTGTGAGCTTGAAGCCGATCACCTCCGGCGTCAGCATCGGCATCGGCTGGCCCAGCATCGCCGCCTCCGCCTCGATGCCGCCGACGCCCCAGCCCAGTACCCCGAGGCCGTTGATCATCGTCGTGTGCGAGTCCGTCCCCACTACCGTGTCCGGGTAGACGACGACGGCGCCATCTTCCTGCTTCTCGAAGACGACGCTCGCGAGGTACTCCAGGTTCACCTGGTGCACGATGCCCGTGTCCGGCGGCACGACGCGCAGCCCGTTCAGCGCCTCCTGCCCCCAGCGCAGCAGCGCGTACCGCTCCTTGTTGCGCTCCATCTCCTTGCGCGCGTTCACCATGAACGCCGTCCGCGTGCCGTACTCGTCCACCTGCACGGAATGGTCGATGACGAGGTCAGCCGGCTGCAGGGGGTTGATGCGGCGCGGGTCGCCGCCCAGGTCGCGGATCGCATCGCGCATCGCCGCCAGGTCGACGATGCATGGCACGCCGGTGAAGTCCTGCATCAGCACGCGCGCAGGCCGGAACTGCAACTCCCTGTCGGACGGCGCGTCCGGGTTCCACCTCGCAAGCGCCTCCACGTCGTCCCGGGTGACGCTGCGCCCGTCCTCGTGCCGGAGCAGGTTCTCCAGCAGGACCTTCAGCGAGAACGGCAGCCGTGACAGCGTCCCCACTCCTCGCCGCTCCAGCGCATCGAACCGGAAGATCTCCACCGTGCGTGACCCGACGGCGAGGTGGCCGCGGCTTCCGAAGCTGTCGAGCGAGACGGTCGAGGCGGGCATGGGGCTCCTTCCAGGCGATTTGCAGCGCGGTGCCCGCGCCGCTTCACCTTTTCATTGTAGATGCAGGTGCGGGTGACGGCTCCGGCAGCGCACAGCGCCGGATGGCCAGATACGAGGGGCATCACTCTCGCGCCCACACGTCCACCAGCGACGACACGGACAGCCCCGGCGTGCGCCCGCCAGCGATGACGTAGAGCCGCCCATCCACGCCCTGCGCGGCGAGCCCGTGCCGTGGCGTCGGCAGGTCCGACTCCCGGGTCCACGCGCCCGTCGCCGGGTCGTACACCTCGTGCTCGCCGAACGTCCGGCTGCCGCGGCCGAACGACTCGCCGCCGACGACGTGGACCCGGCCATCGACCGTCGCCGCAGCCAGGCCGCCCCGCGCCGTCGGCATCGGCGCCACCTCGCGCCAGGAGTCGGCGGCCGGGTCGTACTCCTCGGCCAGCGCCAGGTTCCCGTCGCTCCAGCGCCCGCCGACCACGTAGATGCGGTCACCGGCCACCGCCGCCGCCAGGTGCTCGCGTGGCCGCGACATCGGCGAGAGCGCCCGCCACGCGTCCGCCGCCGGATCGTAGGCGTAGGGCACCGTCGCGTCGGCGCCCACGCCACCGAAGACGTAGATGCGCCCATCGTGCCCGACGGCCACGCCGGCGGCGCGACTGGACGGAAGGTCGGCCCGCCGCGTCCACGTCTCGGTCGCCGGGTCATACTCGTACGTGGCCGCGGACGCCTCGCGGCCGAACGTGCGCCAGCCACCGACCACGTACAGCTTGCCGCCGGCCGAAGCGGCCATCGCGTGGTCCAGCGGCTCCGGCATCGGTGGGACCGGCGACCAGGTGTCCGTCGCCGGGTCGTATGCGTCGACGTGGTTCGCGTTCGCGCCGCTCTCCACGAACCCGCCGACGACGTAGATGCGCCCGCCGACGACCGCTGACGCCACCTCCGCGCGCTCGACGGGCATCGGCTGCCCGCTCGACCATGGCCCGCCGCCGGCGGACGGCGTCCCCGCGACGGCTGTGTTCGTGCCCGGCGATGGTGACGCTGCGCCGTCACCGTCTCCGCCACAGGCGACGCTGAGCAGCGCGAGCGCGCCCGCTATCGCACCAGTCCACCTCATACGGCACCTCCAGCGGGAGCGTACCACCGTTCGGGCGCGGCAACGCTTGCCGGGCCGAGTGTCAGCGGTATGCTCCCCAACGGCCAACGGCCAACGGCCAACGGCCAACGGCCAACGGCCAACGGCCAACGGCCAACGGCCAACGGCCAACGGCCAACGGCCAACGGCCAACGGCCAGCGACCAACGACCAGCGACCAGGAGACCAGCGATGAAGACCGCCATCGGCTTCGGCATCACAGGCGAGGAGAACTGGGAGCAAGCGGCCGAGTACGCCGTCGAAGCCGAGCGCATGGGCGTGGACTATGTCTGGACCGCCGAAGCATGGGGCCACGACGCCGTCACCCCGCTCGCGTATCTCGCCGCCAAGACGTCGCGCATCAAGCTCGGCGCCGGCATCATGCAGGCCGTCGCCCGCACGCCCGCCAACACGGCGATGACGGCGATGACGCTCGCGTCGATGTCACATGGGCGCTTCATCATGGGCCTCGGCGCCAGCGGCCCGCAGGTCGTCGAGGGCTGGCACGGCGTCCCCTTCCGCAAGCCCATCCAGCGCATCCGTGAGGTGATCGAGATCGTGCGCATGGTCTCGCGCGGCGAGCGCCTGCAGTACGACGGCGAGATCTACCACCTGCCGCTGCCCGGCGGCGAGGGCAAGGCGCTGAAGTCCGGCGCGGCGCCGCAGCCGGAGATCCCCGTCTACCTCGCCACGCTCAGCCCGAAGAGCCTCGAGCTGACCGGCGAGGTGGCCGACGGCTGGCTGGGCACCTCCTTCATCCCGGAGCAGGCCGGCGAGGTCTTCTTCCAGCACATCCGCCGCGGCGCCGAGAAGGCCGGCCGCACCATCGCCGACCTCGACCTGCAGGCGGGAGGCGCCGTCGCCTTCTCGGACGATGTCGACAGGCTGATCGCGCGCCACAAGCCGGGGATCGCGTTCACGCTCGGCGCCATGGGGTCGAAGGAGCACAACTTCTACAACGCGGCCTTCCGCCGTGCCGGATACGAGGAGGAGGCGCTCGCCGTGCAGCGCAAGTGGCTGGAGGGCGACCGCGCCGGCGCGGCGTCGCTGGTGCCCGACGAGATGGTGACGCACGTCAACTTGCTCGGCACCGACGACATGGTGCGCGCCCGCATGCGCGCCTACCGCGACGCCGGCGTCACCACGCTGCGCCTCCAGCCCGAGGGCCGCACACTCAAGGAGCGCCTCGATACGCTCGGCCGCGCGCTCGACATCGTCAAGTCCGTCAGCGCCGAAGCGTGACGTTCACAGGGCGAACCGACCGCACATCCGTTGCCTGGGACGCCGCCTGCAGGGCAGTGCAGTAGGGACGGAGCTTCAGCTTCGTGCGCCTGCGCCTGCAGGACAATCGCCGCAACCACACACGACTGCTAAGAGATGACCGGGCCGGCGTCGTTCTGCGCCGCATCAATGCTGCCCGCGATCGGCGGCGGTTGCTCCCTCGCCTCCGGACGCACGGAATCCGCACGCGGGCGGACGCGCGCACGCGCCATCGCCTGCCCGCCGATGGTCACCGCGAGCGCGACGGCGCCGGTCGCCTCCGCCGTCTCCTCCACGCCCTCGGTCCACGTACCGTTCGTGCCCAGCGCGTCGAACGCCGTGCCCGCTGCGAACAGCGCGCCCGCGGCGAGCAGCCCGGCCACGAACCACGGGTAGCGCGCGAGCCGCGGCAGCAGCGCCACGAAGCCCACCGCGCCTGCTGCCATGTACCCCAGCACGAAGAGGTCATCGACGTGGTTCACAGGGCCCGGCGCGACGACGCCATGCTCGTTGTACAGCCAGCGGCCCGCGCGGTCATGCACCTCCAGCCCCTCGTCTACGGCCAGCACCACCAGGGCGACGGACGCGAGCGAGGCCATCGCCGGCGGCAGCGGCTGCGGCAGCGCGCGAGCGCGCAGCGCCATCGCCAGCGCGAAGACGCCAGCGAGCGCCAGCGCCGTCGACGTGATGATGTTTGACCCGGCGGACGCAACGCCCATGCGTTCCTCCTCGCTCAGGGTAGCGCTTGCGCCCGGGCAGGTACGCGGCGTCTCGGCTGCGTCGTTACACTGTCCGCGGCCGTGCCGTTGTCCGCAAGGAGGGCACATGGGGTTCTTCTTCAGCATCGTCCCCGAGTACAAGCGTCTCGCCCGCTTCAGTTTCGGCCGCTACGACGGCAAGCCGCGCGGGCCGGGCTGGGTCTGGACCATCCCGTTCTACCATCAGTCGATCGGCGTCGACCTGCGCGAGGAGGTGTTCGACGTCGAGCCCCAGACGACGATCACGAAGGACAACGCGCCCGTCACCGTCGACATGCTCGTGTTCATGCGCGTCGTCGACCCGGAGTCGGCGGTCCTCAAGGTGCAGGACTACAAGGCAGCCGCCCGCGGCATGGCGATCACGACGCTGCGTGCCGTGGTCGGCGACATGGAGCTGGACGACGTGCTGGCCAAGCGCGAGCAGATCAACGCCATCATGCAGGCGCGCCTCGACGAGGTTACCGACCGCTGGGGCGTGAAGGTCAACGCCGTCGAGATCCGCGAGATCCTGCCGCCGCGCGACATCCAGGAGGCGATGAGCCGACAGATGTCGGCGGAGCGCAACCGGCGCGCCGCCGTCACCGAGGCGGAGGGCGCCCGCCAGTCCGCCATCCTCAACGCCGAGGGCGCGAAGCAGGCCGCCATCCTCAACGCCGAAGGCGCCCGCGAGTCCGCCATCCTCAACGCCGAAGGCGACCGCCAGGCGCGGATCCTGGAAGCGGAGGGCTTCGCGCAGGCGCTGCAGACCATTTTCGCCGTCGCGCAGACCCTCGACCAGAACACCATGGGGCTGCAGTACCTCGACATGATGCGCGAGCTGGCGCACGCGCCGTCGTCGAAGTGGATCGTGCCGGCGGAGCTGACGAGCTTCCTCGAGACGTTCGGCCGCGCCGGCGGCGACGGCCGCGTCACACGCCGCGACGGAGCGCCATGACGGCGCATCTATCCGAAGCGCCGGCCAGCTTGGCAGCCTTCGCGCGCTGCCCGTTATCCGCGCGGGCTACGGTGCAATCCTGCATGAACGGTCACCGTATACGATCGCCGTATGAGCGAGCGCGTCCGCGACGATGAGACCCGCCGCTGGCGTCTCCAGGAGCGGCTGGCGCGCTACTTCGACGTGCCGCTCACGCTCCTCGCATTCGGGTTGCTTGCGCTCCTCATCATCGAGTTCGGGGTGCAGCCGGGTGAGCCGTGGTCGTCGCGCATCGAGGCGGCGAACCTGATCATCTGGGCGATCTTCGCCGTTGCGTTCGCGGTGGAGTTCGCCATCGCACCACGGAAGCTCGCGTACCTGCGGCGCAACTGGCTCTCCGCCCTAAGCGTCGCCTTACCCGTGTTCCGGGTCCTGCGGACGTTCCGCGCGCTGCGCGCCTTGCGAGGCGTCCGCGCCTTGCGCGGCCTGACGCTGGCGCGAGGCGTGACCGCCCTCGGCCGCGCCCGGCGAGAGCTCGCTTCGTACTTCCGGCAGTACCAGTTCGGCTACCTGCTCGCCGTCACCGTCCTGGTGACACTGCTGGCGGCCGCCCTCGTCTATTTCCTGGAACGCGGGGCGAACACATCGATGACATCCTTTGGCGAAGCGCTGTGGTGGGCTGCGGCCATCGTGACGACGGTCAACGCCCAGCAAGAG
>DATMAH010000322.1:0-3503 GCA_035583735.1 Dehalococcoidia bacterium | reverse complement strand
CCGCTGCTGGGCTCGCCGTTGGGGTGATAGACGCACTGGCGCGCGTCGGTGCGCCCGCGGTTGCGGTTGGGGTGGCCGTAGTAGTTGCCCTCTTCGATGATGTTCAGCTCGTCCAGCTCCGACGCGTCGCCGGGGGTGACGCCGCCGAAGCAGTCGGTGGAGCCCGGGCCATAGCCGGCGTTGGGGCCGTTGTCGGTGTTGTAGAGCAGGCCGTTGCTGTGGAAGACGAGGTCGTACGGGTTACGGAGGCCGGAGGCGAAGACGTCGACGTCGCCGCCGGTCTGGTCGACGGTGGTGCTGTAGGTGTTGGCGGGGTCGTAGGTGATGGCGCCGGTGAAGCCGGGGGCGTTGACGTCGGCGACGAGGATGGCGCCGCTGGTGGGCACCTCCTCGCGCTGGAAGAGGCCGCCGTTGGGGTTGATGACGCCGCCGTTGGTGGTGCTGCCCTGGCCGATGTAGAGGCGGCCGTCGGGGCCGAAGGCGAGGCCGTTGGCCTGGTGGCCGGAGTTGGAGACGGGCAGGCCGGTGATGACGTCGGTGATCGTGGCGTAGCCGGCGCCGTGGATCTTGGTGACCTTGCCGGGGTATGAGCCCGCCGGCGCCTGGCCCGCGTCGCCGAAGCCCGAGACGGTGTTGGTCACCCAGATGGCGGGCGGCGACGACGTGTCGTTGGGGTCGAAGGCGATGCCGTAGACCTCCTGGAGCTGGGCGCTGGTGGTGATCTGCTGGACGGCGGTGACGCTCTTGTTGGCATCGAGGGTGAGGGCCTGGATGCGGCCATCGGCGTCGGCGACGTAGAGGCGTCCGTCGGGCCCGACGGTGAGCGTCGAAGGCAGGGAGGTGGAGAAGCCGGCGCCGGCGAGCGTGCCGCGGATGAAGTTGATGGGGACGGTGCCGTGCGCCGTCTGTGACTGCTGCCCGAACGCTGCCAGCGCGAGCGCTGCGATGACGCCTATCGCCAGGAACCGTCGGTACAACGGCTGCCTCCATTCATCTGTGGCGGAACGGTTGGCGGGTTAGCGCAAATCGTAACACGGAGCGCTGCGCCGCGACCACGCGCAAGCGCGCCTTTCGCGCCGGGCGTCCCTGGTCCGCCCCGGTGGCGGCGACCAGCGATGCACGGGCCGGCGGCGCTGCCGCCCCTGCCGGCCGGCGAGCCGATTCCTTCCATTCGGCCCGTCCGGACCCGGGCGGCGCTCATCTACGCTGCGCCCATGCGAACGGACGGGCTGATCTCCCTCATCCTGCTCGATGACCATGAGACGGCGCGAGCCGCCCTCGCCGCGCGCCTGGCAAAGACCGGCAGGGTCGACCTCGTTGGCGAGACGGCCGATCCCTGCGAGGCACTCCGCATCATCGCCGAGAAGCGGCCGCACGCCGCGCTGGTCGACCCGCGACGCCAGGACGGGCATGGGTTCGCCGCCCTCGCGATCATCTGCGGCGCCGCCGTCGACGGGTATCCGGTCGTCGCGGTGCACACCTCGTACTACGATGCGGAGGAGTGGCTGCGCGCCCGTGACGCCGGCGCCCGCGACTGGCTCCTCAAGCAGCTCGATGTCGAGTCCCTGATCACGCGGGTAGCCGCGCTCCTCAATCGCGACCGGCTGACGTAGAGGTCCTCGAGTCCCGCTTCCCGTTCGCTAGGTCCCACGCCCCAGCACCTCTTCGTAGAGCGAGACCGTCGCCTCCGCCGTGCGCTTCCACGTGAACGCGCGGCGGATGTGCTCGCTCGCGGCGGCGCCCATGCGCAAGCAGCGCTCCGGGTCGAGCAGCAGCGACTTGATGGCGGCCGCCAGCGCGTCCGCGTCGCCGGGCGGCACCAGCACGCCCGTGCGGCCGTCCTCGATGAACTCCGGGAAGGCGCCGGCGGTGGTCGCGACGACCGCCGTCCCGCACGCCATTGCCTCCGCCGCCGGCAGCCCGAAGCCTTCGTACAGCGACGGCGAGACAAGCACCTGCGCACGGTTGTAGAGCTGCAGCAACTCCTCCGTGCTCAGGCGCGGGATGTACTCGACGGCGCGCTGCAGGCCGTGCTTCCAGACGAGCGGCGGCACCACCTTCATGTCCTTCGGCTTCTTGTCCTTGATCAGCAGCCGGAAGTCCATCTCGTGCTGCAGCTTCGCGCACGCCTCGATGAGATAGCGTGCGCCCTTGTTGCGGTCCTCGGAGTCTCCGACGAACAGGATCGTCATCGGTTCCCGCTTCGCCCCGGGGAGCGGGCGCATGATGTCGCTGTCGACGCCGTACGGGGTCCGCCTGATGTGCGACAGCGGGATGTGCATCGAGGCGCTGACGGACTCGGCGGAGTTTCGCGATCCCGTCAGCACCATGTCGATGCGGTTGGCGACGTAGGACTGCATCCGCCAGGGAAACCACAGCTCGCGCCCGATGCGCGCGCCCAGCGACTTCGCCTCGCGCATGCTGTTCGCCTTGTCGATGGCGAGGGGGTGGTGGATGCTGGCGACGACGGGCCTCCCGAGCAGCTTCTTCATGCCGAGGATGCCGTACCCGAGCGTCTGGTTATCGTGCACGAGGTCGAACGGCCCGCTCTCACGCTCGATCTCGGCGAGCCTGCGGTAGGCCCGCACGCTGAACGTGAAGAAGAGCGAACCCAGCGATACGCGGGTCGAGGCGAACTCGTAGAAGTTCCAGGGGTGGAGGAACGCCAGCGGCGCGGCGTCATAGGCGTGCTCGTCGCGCCCGTCCAGGAACGCCCACAGGCTGTACGTGTGCAGCCGGTGGTGCACCACGCCCTCGGCCAGCCGCGGATAGGGCCGTCCGGAGATGACGTGCACGTCGTGGCCCATGCGCACCAGCTCGCGCGTCAGGTAGTGCAGGTACACCCCCTGCCCGCCGGAGTACATGTTGCCCTGGTACATGATGAAGGCGAGTCTCATGGAGTGGTCAGTTCACAGTTCACAGCTTACAGTCCAAGGTCTAAGCTTCACGGTCGCGAATGCGCACGATGAGCGCCGCCAGCATGCGCTTGATCTCGTTGACGGCTTCCGCCAGCTCCAGGTGTGCCGGCTCCGTCAGGTACGCGAGATCGCGGGCGAGCAGCAGTTGATACTCGAGTTCGTTGGCCGACCCCATCGCGATCCTGAGGAACCTCAGTAACTCTGGCTGCGTATCGCGTCCACACCCCTCAGCGATGTTGGAGGGGATGGACGAAGCGGAGCGCCGCACCTGGGCTGTCAGGCCATACGCTTCGTCTTTCGGGAAGGATTGTGTTTCGCGATAGACGCGAAGCGCCAGTGCGTGCGCCCGCTCCCATACCTTCAGCTTTCGGTAGTCCTGCACGTGCCTACGCTGAGTCCTGGCGAGCGCCGCCTCTGTCAACTGTCAACTGTGAACTGTTGACTGATACCTCCGGCAGATGCTCTGCCTGGTAGTGGTGGGCGGCCTGCATCAGGAGGTACGTGCCGCAGGGGACGGTGCCGGAGATCGGTGGCCAGAGGAAGGGCGATGTCTGCAGCAGGGACGTCGCCGGTACGCGCTCCGCG
>DATMAH010000321.1:0-5967 GCA_035583735.1 Dehalococcoidia bacterium | reverse complement strand
ACCTGGACCTCTGAGCGGGGGGCCCGCCGAGAGTGCGGGTGCCCTATCTTGGCCGCCCCCGCCGGCTGCCGATATACTTGAGAAGCGCTGTGCCGAGGTGGTGGAATAGGCAGACACGCCGTCTTGAGGGGGCGGTGCCGCAAGGCGTAGGAGTTCAAATCTCCTCCTCGGCACCAACACACAGGCACCACGACCGCTCCGCCCGTCCGAACGGGCGGATGTCTTTGCGGGGCGGATCGTGTGACCGCGGCGACGTAGCCAAGTGGTAAGGCAGGGGTCTGCAAAACCCCCATCACCGGTTCGAATCCGGTCGTCGCCTCCAACAATCTGAACCTGGGACCGGCCTTCCGTGGCCGGTTCCGCCGTTCCGCCGGGTGGGCGTTCAGCGCGCAAAGGATGGTGGAGATGGCCAAGCGAATGCCGTGCACATGCCCCATGGGCTGCACCAAAACCGTCGTCCGGAACGCCTTGAGCTACGGCCAGCAGGCGCTCTGCACGAATTGCAAGAAGGCGCGCGCCGCGGGCAAGCTGAACGTCCCGCACCCGCATTAGGCGCGCCTTCGCCGGCGCGGCGCGCGGAGGCCGCCCGGCCGCCCCAAGCCCGGCCATGCCGGACGCGCCGCAGCTACCGGCAGTCGATCCGGATCGATGCCGCGGCGCCCTCCGCGGAGACGTTGACCACGACGCCCACGCGCTCGCCCAGCGCCGTCACGGACGTCTGCGCCTCGCCAGCCGACGTCTCCGCGCCGATCGGGTCCGCCGTGCCGAGCGCCTGCACGCTGAACGTCACCGCGGTGCCGTCGGCCACCGGCTGGCCCGCTTCGTCCAGCACGCGCGCCGTCACCGTCGACGCGTTCTCGCCGTCGCAGGCCAGCGCCTGCGGCTCCGCGCGCAGTTCGATGCGCTCCGGCGGGCCCGGCGTGATCGACGGGTCGAGCGTCGGCAGCGGCTCCACCGTCGCCGTTCCCGTTGCCGTCGTCGTCGCACGCCGCCGCCAGCAGCACCGCTGCGGCGGCAGCAGCTACGAGCGCCGTCCTCAGCGTTCTGGCTCCATCCATGTGTGCCTCCTGGGGCTATCAGCGGTCAGCTATCAGCTATCAGCGCAAGTTGAAGGGCCAATCACCAACCACCAACCACCAGTCACCAACCACCAGTCACCAATCACCAATCACCAGTCACCAGTCACCAATCACCAGTCACCAGTCACCAATCACCAGTCACCAACCCCTCTAACGTCCGATCTGTAACCTCTGGCACCAGCCGCTAGCTTCCGACGACCACGTCATCGCCGACCGCCACCTCGCCCGGCTCCAGCACGACGGCGTAGACGCCGAAGTTCGCCTCCTTCGGCTGGTCCGTGCGGTACGACGTGATGACGCGCAGCGTGTTCGGGCCGCGCTCGCCTGTATCGGGGTCGAGCGTGGTCATCACGCAGCGCTCGTCGCGCATCTGCACGCTGACCGTCGCGCCGCCGATGCGCACGGGCGGCCCGCCGATCCACTCGTCCTCCTCGTGCGGCCGCGCGCCGTCGATGTAGAAGTTCATGCGGAAGTGCCGCTCCTGGATCGCCTCCCCGCCCGGCTGCGACCGCGCCTTCTCCACCGACGCCGTCGACACCAGCGACACCGGGAACCCGTCCTGCGCCAGGTCGACCGCGCGCACCAGCCGCAGCGAGCCCCCGCGCTCGCCCACGCCCGCATACGACGACAGGGCCTCCGCGAACGGCCCGTCCGTCACGACTCCGCGCCTGTCGTACTTGCCGAAGAAGCGCGCCGTCACGCCGACCCCGTCCGCCGGCTCGCCCTCCACGACGGCGCCGTCCGGGAACGTCAGCCGGAGCCGGTTCGACGCGACGTCGTAGTCCGCCGCCACGCGCAGGAGCGACGGGTAGTCGCGGGCCGTCACCAGCCGGCCCCGCTCGTTCACCAGGAAGAAGCGCCGGTCCTCCTCGATGCCGCGCGGGCCGACGCGCGCCCGCCGCACGGCGCTGAGCCGCAGCGACTTCACCGGGGCGACGTAGATGGCGGCGACCTTCATCGCGGGAAAGGGTAGCAGCCGGGGCGTCCGGCGGGCGTGGACGGCGTCGAAGCCTGGAGCCTGGAGGGTTGGAACTGGACGGTGGGGGTCGGGAGGTCGCGCGGAAGCGGGGATGGTGGCATGATCGGGGTGGCGACGGAGAAGAGCCCGCAGACAACAGACGACACAGGACAGACAACAGCTCCACTCACGACGCACGACGCAGACAGGAGGCACAACATGGGCAAGCTCGACGGGAAGACCTGCGTGATCACCGGCGCCAGCCGCGGCATCGGCGCCGACATCGCGCGGCTGTTCGCGGCCGAGGGCGGGCGCGTCGTCGCGGCCGCGCGCACCCTGAAGGAGGGCCAGCACCAGTTCGAGGGCTCGCTCGAGACGACGGTGAGCGAGATCCGCGCCGCGGGCGGCGAGGCCACGCCCGTCGCCGTCGACATCTCGCAGGAGGAGGAGTGCGAGCGCCTCATCCAGACGGCCCGCTCGACGTACGGCCCCATCGACGTGCTGGTGAACAACGCTGCGCTGACGTATTTCATCCCGGTGAAGGACTACCCGACGAACAAGTGGCTGCGCTCGTGGGCGGTGAACTTCCATGCGCCCTTCTTCCTCACGCGCAGCGCGCTGCAGGACATGGTGCCGCGCCGCGGCGGCGCCATCGTCAACATCTCGTCCGCCGCGGCGATCGGGCCGGGCCGGGGGCCGTACCGCAACGCCTGGGGCCGCGGCAGCACCTGCTACGGCGCCGAGAAGGCCGCGCTCGAGCGCTTCACCCAGGGCGTCGCCGCGGAGGTGTACGAGTACGGCGTCTCGGTCACCTGCGTCTCCCCGTCGCAGGTGGTGCCGACGCCGGGCACGGTGCACCACAACCTCGTCACCGGCCTCGACGACCCGCGCGGCGAGAAGCCGGAGCTGATGGCGAAGGCGGCGCTGCTGCTGGCGACGGAGCCGCTCGACAAGGTGACGGGCCGCGTCACGTACTCCCAGCAGATCCTGAAGGAGTTCGGCTGGATCGAAGAAGCGTCCGGTGTCGGCGTCGACCCCCGCATGCCCGGCACCGGCTACAGCCGGGCGTAGGCGTCATTTCGGAAACCGCACGACGGCGCCGCTCGCCTGCGCGCTCAACCACATGACAAGATCTTCGCCGATGACGACGACCTCCGACTACGTCCCGCCGTCACCCATCGCGATGCCGCGCGTCGGTGCGTTCCGCAAGGGACGCCGCCTGGTCGCGACGGGCGCCACCTTCGGGCGGCACCTCGCTCCCGCGCTGGTGGCCGGTCTCACGCGCCGCGGCACGACGCATGTCCCCCGCGCCATCCGCCGCGCGTTCGAGGACCTGGGCTCGACGTACGTGAAGTTCGGGCAGTTCGCCGGCTCCGTGCCCGATATCGTCGGCCACGAGGTGGCGGCGGAGTTCCGGAGCTGCCTCGACGCGGGCCCGCCTGTGCCGTTCGAGCAGGTGCGCGCGGTCGTCGAGGAGGACCTCGGCGACCGCATCGGCCGGCTCTTCGCGTCGTTCGACGAGCAGCCCGTCGCCGCGGCGTCGATCTCCGTCGTGCATCGCGCGACGCTGCCGGGCGGCGAGCGCGTGGCCGTGAAAGTGCTGCGTCCCGGCGTCGAGCATCTCGTGGCGACGGACCTGGCGCTGCTGCAGGCACCCATCCGGTTCTTCGCGCTCCAGGGGCTCGACCGGGCGATGGCCCTGCTGAGCTATCTGATCGGGTTCCAGGAGCAGGTGGCGGAAGAGCTGGACCTGCGCAACGAGGCGCGCACGATGGACTACTTTCGCGCGCTCCTCGCCGACCTGGAGCTATCGCGGCTGCACGTGCCGCACGTCCACCACCGGCTCTCATCGCGCCGTGTGCTGACCATGGAGCTGCTCGATGGCTCGCCCATCGACGACCTCGCCGAGATCGAGGCGCGCGGCCTCGACCCGCGGCCGTTCGTGCGCCAGCTCATGCAGGCATGGATCCTCACGGCGATGTACGTGGGCGTGTTCCACGCGGACATCCACGCCGGCAACCTCCTCCTCACGCGCGACGGCCGCCTCGGCATGCTCGACTGGGGCATCGTCGCCAGGCTCGACCCCGACACGCACACGCTTGTCCGCAGCATCCTTGAGGCGGCGCTGGGCATCCGGTCGGCCTGGGACGAGCTGACCGCGGCGTTCATCCGCATGCACGGCGCCAGCCTCCGCGACGGCCTCGGCCTGTCGGACGAGCAGATCAGGCGCGTCGTGCGCGAACTGATGGAGCCGGTGCTGACGCGGCCCGTCGGCGAAGTGAGCATGGCGTCGCTCTTCGGCACCAGCGAGGAGGCCATCGCCATCGCGACAGGCGAACCGCCCCGGCGCCGCTCGCTCGCCGGCCGCTGGCGGCTGCTCCGGAAGACGGCGCGGACGAACCGCATGAAGCTCTCCGGCGGCGTGCTCGACTCCGGCTTCGAGCGCGCGAGCTTCCTGGCGGCGAAGCAGGTCGTATACCTCGAGCGCTACTGGAAGGCCTACATGCCGGACGAGCCCCTGCTCGCCGACCACGACTTTCTGCGCGCCGTCCTCGCGCACGGCGGCAAGGACGGCGGGCACGCCGTCACGGCAGCTGCCACCGGATAGCTGCTGCCCCTTCGCCACCGCACGCCGTACACTGCTGCCAGTGACGGCCGGAGCGTGAACATGGTTGCCGAAGC
Source organism: Dehalococcoidia bacterium (assembly GCA_035583735.1). Taxonomy (GTDB): domain Bacteria; phylum Chloroflexota; class Dehalococcoidia; order DSTF01; family JACRBR01; genus DATMAH01. Next base: position 1,248 of record DATMAH010000321.1, on the reverse strand, counting down.
GAAGCAGTATCGCGTGATCGGGACGCGGCCGGTGCGGCCGGACGGCGTCGACAAGGTGACGGGCCGCGCCCAGTACGGCGCCGACATCCGCCTGCCGGGGATGCTCTTCGGCAAGGTGCTGCGCTCGCCGCACGCACATGCCGTTATCGGTGGCATCGACGCGTCGAAAGCGCTGGCGCTGCCCGGCGTCAAGGCCGTCGTCACCGCCGCCGACCTGCCGCAGGCCGAGGACAAGGTGCAGGAGCTGGGCGAAGGCTCCGCCAACCTGCGCGAGCTCTCGAACAACGTGCTGGCGTCGGAGAAGGTGCTGTACCGCGGGCACGCCGTCGCCGCCGTCGCCGCGACCAGCCCCCACATCGCGCAGGAGGCGCTCGGCCTCATCGACGTGCAGTACGACGTGCTCGACCCGGTGCTCGACGTGCTCGACGCGATGCGCCCGGACGCGCCGGTGCTGCACGCCGCCATGCGCACGCAGTCGACCGCGCTCCAGCCCGAGGACCGGCCGACGAACATCGCCCACCACACGCAGTTCAACTTCGGCGACGTCGACGCCGCGTTCGCGGAGGCCGGCGAGATCGTCGAGCGCGAGTTCCGCACGAAGATGGTGCACCAGGGCTACATCGAGCCGCACGCGTCAACAGCGACGTGGAGCGCCGACGGCCAGATCACGATCTGGACGTCGACGCAGGGCGCCTTCCCGGTGCGCGAGCAGTGCGCCGAGGTCCTCCGCCAGCCCATCTCGAAGATCAAAGTGGTCCCCACCGAGATCGGCGGTGGCTTCGGCGGCAAAATCCCCGTCTACCTCGAGCCGCTCGCCGCGCTGCTCAGCCGCGCCACCGGCAAGCCCGTCAAGCTGCAGATGGACCGCAGCGAGGTCTTCGAGGCCACCGGCCCGACGTCCGGCACCGCCATCACGGTCAAGATGGGTGCGACGAAGGACGGCCGCATCACGGCCGTGCAGGCGAAGCTGGCGTACGAGGCCGGCGCCTACCCCGGGTCGCCCGTCGTCCAGGGCGCGATGTGCATGGTGGCGCCGTACGACATCGAGCACGTGCGCCTCGACGCCTACGACGTCGTCGTCAACAAGCCGAAGGTCTCCGCCTACCGTGCGCCCGGCGCGCCCGCGGCGGCCTTCGCCATGGAGCAGGTGGTCGACGAGATGGCGGAGCGCCTTGGCATCGACCCGCTGCGCTTCCGCCTCCAGAACAGCGCGCGCGAGGGCACGCGCGGGCCCGGCGGCATGCCCCA
>DATMAH010000320.1:0-2895 GCA_035583735.1 Dehalococcoidia bacterium | reverse complement strand
GCCGACTTCCTCGCCGCCGCACGCCGCTACCTGCCGTTCCTCGCACCGGAGGACCTGGCGCCGGGACAAGTCGGCTACCGCCCGAAGCTCCAGCGCCCCGGCGGCCCCCAGGCCGACTTCCTGCTCTGGCACGACCGCGGCTACGTCCACCTCGGTGGCATCGAATCGCCGGGCTTGACGGCGTCGCTGTCGCTGGCGCGGCGGATGGCGGCGCTGCTGTAGCGCGCCGACTCGCACGCTGCCTCGCCATGCCATTGCGCTTCGTGCGGGGCGGTCCGGCCGCACCCGGCCCCGCAGGCGCCGGAGCCCTCTCGGCGGCCCAAGCGCCCCGGTGAAGTACCATCGTGAGGTCGGGAGGCGCAGAGGGCGCTAGATTCAGAGGGACCATGCGAGTCCTGTGCATCGGGGACGTCGTCGGGAAGCCCGGACGGCGCGCCGTCGCCGCGCTGCTGCCTGGCCTGCGCAGGGAGCACGCCATCGACGTCGTGATCGCGAACGGCGAGAACCTCGCCGCCGGCCGCGGCCTGACCACGGGCACCGCGAAGGAGATGTTCGCCGCCGGCGTCGACGCGCTCACGTCCGGCAACCACATCTGGGACCAGAAGGAGATCATCCCGCACCTGGACACCGACCCACGCATCGTGCGGCCCGCCAACTACCCGGAGGGTGCCCCCGGCCGCGGCATCATGCACTGCCACGGCCTCACCATCATCAACCTCATGGGCCGCACCTTCATGTACGAGATCGACGACCCGTTTCGCGCGGCCGACCGCCTGCTGGAGCACGTGTCCGGCCCGGTGCTGGTCGATATGCACGCCGAGGCCACGAGCGAGAAGGTAGCGATGGGCTGGTACCTGGACGGCCGCGTGTCGGCCGTCGTCGGCACGCACACCCATGTGCCGACGGCTGACCCGCGCATCCTCCCGCAGGGCACTGCCTACATCACCGACCTCGGCATGGTAGGCGCGCGCGACTCGATCATCGGCGTCGAGATAGAGCCGGTGATCCAGAAGTTCCTCACCGGCATGCCTGCGCGTTTCGCTGTCGCCGAGAAGGCGGAGGTCATACAGTTCAACGCCGTCCTCGTCGAGATCGACGAGCGCACCGCGAAGGCCGTCTCGATCGAGCGGGTGGACAGAGAATGGAGCAGGGATGACCTCTAAGGGCGACTTCCACACGCATAGCACCGCCTCCGACGGCCGCCTCACGCCGACGGAGCTCGCCGAGCTCGTCGCGACGCAGGGCGTGCGCTACTGGGCGCTGACCGACCACGACTCGACGGAGGGCATCGCCGAGGCGCGCGCCGCCGCGGCGCAGCACCCGGGGCTGGTGCTCATCCCGGGCGTCGAGTTCGGCACGGACATCGAGGGGGCCGAGGTGCACATGCTGGGCCTCTTCCTCGACCCGGCAGATGACGCGCTGCAGCAGGCCCTCGCGGAGCTGCGCGAGGGCCGCCTCGGCCGCGGGCGCGGCATCGTCGACAGGCTGCGGGAGCTGGGCGTCACCATCGAGTGGGAGCGGGTGCAGGAGATCGCCGGCGATGCGTCGGTCGGACGGCCGCACATCGCGCAGGCGCTGCTGGAGAAGGGCTACGTGACGACCGTCGCCGAGGCGTTCGACAAGTGGATCGGGCGCCAGGGGCCGGCGTACGTCGAGCGCGACAAGATGACGCCGGGCCAGTGCGTGCGCTTCATCATCGAGCGCGGCGGCCTGGCCTGCCTGGCGCACCCGCTGGAGGTCGGCGGCTTCGAGGCCGTCATGCCCGAGCTGGTAGATGCCGGGATGCAGGCGATGGAGGTGTACTACAAGGCGTACACGCCGGAGCAGGTCGACTACCTGCGTGCCATCGCGGAGGAGTACGCGCTGCTGCCGCTCGGCGGCAGCGACTACCACGGCATCTTCGGCAACGACGAGCGCCTGCCCGGCGATATCCCGCTGCCCGACACATCGATCCAGCGCCTGCTGGAGATGGCGCGCCGGCTCCCCAACGCGCGACTCCTCGCCGAGGCGGAAGCGGCGGCCGCCACGACGTAAGCCTCTCTCCGCAGACTGCGTGCCGGCGACGACGCGCGAACGACAGCGGCGGCGGCGCGCCATCGTCTGCTCAGCTCCGCCGAACGCACGACGCACGCCACACGACACACAACGCACGACCCAAACGCCACGACCGCCTATACTCAGCGACGGAAGATGCAGTGCGCCACCCACCCTGACGTCGAGACGGAGCTGTCCTGCGGCAAGTGCGGGAAGGCGATCTGCCCCCGCTGCATGGTGCACACGCCCGTCGGCGCGCGCTGCCGCGACTGCGCGCAGGTGCGCCGCCTCCCGACGTATCACACGCCGGCGCCGGTATTGGCGAAGGGGGCGGCTGCCGCCCTCGTCGCCGGGGCGGCGCTGGGCGTCGGATGGTGGTTCTTTCTCGCCTTTAGCTTCGGCTTCCTGAGCCTGATTATCGGGCTGGCCGTGGGCTACGGCGTCGCGCAGGCCGTGCTCTGGGCGACGAACCGCCGCGCGGGGCCACCCCTGCAGGCGATCGCCATCGCCGGCGTGCTCCTCGCCTACTTCGTGCGGCTGGGCCTGATCCTGACGGCAGACGTGGATATCTCGATCGTGCGGTTCGACATCTTCGGCGTCATGGCCGCCGCCATCGGCTGCTTCGTGGCGGCGGGGCAGCTCCGCTAGCGGAGCACGACGCCCAGCACGATCAGCGTCGTGATGAGGATGGCGGCAAGGATCGCGATGCGCCGCAGCTCGTGGAGCGCGTAGGCGCTGTCCCGGCGCAACAGCTCCACCACATCGACGTCACGCCGCTTGCGCACACCCTGCTGCTGCAGCGCGCGCGCCGCGCCGACGGCGGGCACAGGCCGGGCGGGCGCCGCGGCCGCGGGTGCGGCG
>DATMAH010000319.1:0-4800 GCA_035583735.1 Dehalococcoidia bacterium | reverse complement strand
ACGGCGCGGACGGCGACGACGCCGGCGACGACGACGAGTACATCGAGGACGAGGCCGAGCTCGCCGCGCAGATGCTCGACCGCATGCTCGAGCTGATGGGCGTGCGCGCCGACGTCTCGATCCGCGACCCCGAGACGCCCGGCGACGGCCTGGGCATGGCGAAGGCCGTGCTCGAGATCGAAGGCGACGACCTGGGCCTGCTCATCGGCCGCCGCGGCGAGACGCTCACGGCGCTGCAGTTCGTCCTCAACCTCATGGCGTCGCGCCAGCTCGGCGACGAGAACTTCTTCACGCTCGACGTCGAGGGCTACCGCCGGCGCCGCGAGCGCCAGCTCAACCAGCTGGCCAGCCGCATGGCCGACCAGGTGAAGCGCACGCGCCGCCCCGTCGTCCTCGATCCCATGCCCGCCCACGAGCGCCGCATCATCCACCTCGCCCTCTCCAACCACCCCCAGGTGGAGACCGCCAGCGTCGGCGAGGGCGAAGACCGCAAGATCACCATCAACCCAAAGCGATAGCGTGCGCCGTCTGATTGCGCCGCTGTTGTCGCCGCATAAGCTATCGCGATGAGCGAGGCAGGCGGACACGCGCCCATCCCCGGCTTCATCACCATCGGCCACGCCGTGCGCGACGTGGTGCCGGGCGGATGGGAGCTGGGCGGCACCGTCACCTTCGCCGCCGTGCAGGCGCACCGCCTCGGGCGCAGCGTCGGCATCGTCACCCGCACAGCCGGCGACCTCGAGCTCGCGAAGCGGCTGCCGTTCGCGCGCGTCGTCGACGCCGGATCGCCCGTCAGCACCACCTTCGAGAACGTCTACCGCGCCGGCCGGCGCGAACAGCGCTGCATCGACGTCGCTGCCGCCATCACGCCGGACGACGTGCCCGCGGACTGGCGCGCGGCCCCCATCGTCCTCCTCGGCCCCGTCTTCGGCGAGGTGCCGCCGGACCTCGCGGCCGCCTTCGACGCCGCGTCCATCGTCGGCGTCTCCGCGCAGGGCTGGCTGCGTGACCGCGACGAGGCGATGCGGGTGCGGCACGTCGCCTGGCGTGGCGACCCCTACTGGGCCGGCGCGGACGTCGTCTTCGCCTCCGAGGAGGATCTCGACGGCTCCGGCGAGGAGCTGGAGCGCTGGACCCGCGACGTCCCCACCGTCGTCCTCACCTTCGCCTCCCGCGGCACCCGAATCTACGCCGGCGGCCACTGGCGCTCCATGCCCGCTTTCCCGGAACAGGAGGTGGACGCCACCGGCGCCGGCGACACGTTCGCCGCGGCGTTCCTGATACGATTGCACGAGTCCGGCGACACCGGCGAGGCCGCCCGCTTCGGCGCCGCCGCCGCCAGCATCTCCGTCGCCGGACGCGGGGTGGCAGCGATGCCCGGACGAGACGAGGTGGAGGAGCGGATGCGCCAGCATCCGGACATTCGGCTGCGATGAGCACCGTGATCGCGCTCGCCAACCAGAAGGGCGGCGTCGGCAAGACGACCACCGCCATCAACCTCGGCGCCGCCCTCGCGCGCGCCGGCCGCCGCGTCCTCATCTTCGACTTCGACCCCCAGGCCAACTCCTCCGCCGGCCTCGGCGTCCACGTCGACGACAACACCTCGTACGACGTCCTCATGGGCGCCCGCGAAGCCCCCGACGTCGCCATCGGCACATCGGTCGAGCACCTATATCTCATCCCGGCCACGCCGTCGCTCGCCGGCGCCGAGGTGGAGCTGGTGCCGATGATGGCGCGCGAGTTCCGCCTGCGCCGCGCCCTCGAGCACGTCCGCCAGCTCTACGACTACGTCCTCATCGACTGCCCGCCGTCGCTCGGGCTGCTCACCGTCAACGCGCTCTCCGCCGCCGACGAGGTGATCGTGCCCGTGCAGTGCGAATATCTCGCGCTCGAAGGCCTCAGCCAGCTCACCTCGACGCTGGAGCTGGTGCGCAAGAACCTCAACCCGTCGCTGCGCCTCCGCGGCCTGCTGCTAACGATGTTCGACGGCCGCACCAACCTCTCCCAGCAGGTCGCCGACGAGGTACGGAAGCACTTCTCAAACACCTTCCGCACCGTCATCCCGCGCAGCGTGCGGCTCAGCGAGGCGCCCAGCCACGGCCTGCCCATCTCCCAGTACGACCCATCGTCCCGCGCGAGCCAGGCATATGATGCGCTCGCGGAGGAGCTGCTCGAAGGATCACGCACGGAGGTGCATGCATGACGCAACGACAGGCGCTCGGGCGAGGACTCTCGTCGCTGATCCCGAAGACGGCGGCGGTGGACGCCGATGCCGCCGGCGCGCCGCCGCAGGCCGGCATCGACCTCGTCGACATCGACGTCATCGTCCCCAACCCGCACCAGCCGCGGCAGCACTTCGACCCGCAGGCGCTGCAGGAGCTGGCCGATAGCATCCGCGAGCACGGCGTGCTGCAGCCCGTCGTCGTCACGCAGGCGCCGTCCGATACCGGCGTCAAGACGTACCAGCTCATCGCCGGCGAGCGGCGGCTGCAGGCGGCCCGCATCGCCGGCGTCGAGCGCATCCCCGTCGTGGTGAAGGACGTCGCGGACGCCGCGCTGCTGGAGCTGGCCCTCGTCGAGAACCTGCAGCGGCAGGACCTCAACCCGATCGAAGAGGCGCAGGCGTTTCAGCGCCTGTCGTCCGACTTCGGCCTCACGCAGGAAGCGATCGCGAAGCGCGTCGGCCGCAGCCGCAGCGCCGTCACGAACACGATGCGCCTGCTCTCGCTCGACGGCGACATCTTGCAGAGCCTGGCCTCAGGCCAGATCAGCGAAGGCCACGCCCGCGCCCTCCTCGCGATCGAGGACCGCAACGTCCGCCTCGACGCGTGGCGCCGCATCGTCTCGGACGCCCTCTCCGTCCGCGAGGCGGAGGAGATCGCCCGCGCGCTGCGTGAGACGCACCGGCCCGCGCCGGCATCCCGCCCGGGTGCGAACGCGCCCGTCCGCATCGACCCGGAGATGCGCGCGGTGGAGGACAGCTTGCGTCACGCGCTCGGCGCGCCCGTATCGATCCGGCGCGGCGCCCGCGGCGGCAGCATCACCATCAAGTTCCACAACGACGAAGAGCTGGACGGCATCATCGCCCGCCTCATCGAAGGCGGCGAATAGCGCAGCCGCCAACCCGCCAGTCGCGCGACGAGCAGCCAGGCTGCGCGCTGAAGCGACGGACGCCCCCGGGATTCTCCTGCTAGATTAAAGTAATCTCGGCCATTAGTTTAACGCATGCCCGTTAGGCAAACCGGGCTACAATACCAGCAATGGCTATATCTGATTACTATAGTATACTTTGAGGGAAAATAGTTTGAACGCAATCGGGGACATGAAAGCCGGCTTGGATGCCCAGAACATGGCCAATAGACCAGAACATGGCCAATAGAAAGGAAGTAACCAACAGCCCGATAGGCCACCTCGTCCCGAGCCGTTATGGAGAATGGGCGTTCGTCCCGAATCCGCTCCCGCGGGATCTCCCGTTGAGCTCGTCGACGGTCAGCCTGCTCGACCGAGCGTCGCGTGCGGTCGGGATGCTCGCTGGCGTGGGAGAAACGCTGCCCAACCCCCATTTGCTGATCAGGCCATTCCTGCGTCGCGAGGCTGTCCTCTCGTCGAAGATCGAGGGAACACAAACTTCGATCTCCGACCTGTTCCTCTATGAAGCGTCCGGCGAAAAGCGAGACCGCGTTGGCGATGCTCGAGAGGTGCGCAACTACGTCAAGGCGCTGGAGCACGGGCTGCAGCGTCTCGACACGCTTCCTCTCAGTGTACGACTCTTTAACGAACTGCATGCAATTCTCATGGAGGGTGTCCGCGGAGAGCATCGGCGTCCCGGAGAATTACGCACTGACCAGGTCCGGGTCGGTAGCGATGGCACTTCAATCGGCGAAGCGCGATTCATTCCGCCTCCAGCCAATCTTGTGCCCGATCTGCTCGCCGATTTTGAGCGATTTCTCAGTGAGCCTTCGGAGATGCCACCGCTGATCCAGTGTGCGCTCATGCACTATCAGTTCGAGACAATCCACCCGTACTTCGACGGTAACGGCCGAGTAGGGCGGCTACTGATAGTCCTGTTCCTCTGCGCGAAAGGAGTGCTTCCTACACCGCTCCTCTATCTCAGTGCGTACCTCGAGCGTCATCGAGGCCGCTATTACGACCGGCTGCTTGAACTGAGCGCGGCCGGCAACTGGGAGCCTTGGCTACAGTTCTTCTTGCTTGGGATCGAAGAGCAATCGCTCGATGCTATTGCACGTTCCAGGCGCGTTCGAGCTTTGTGGGAACGGTATCGGCGTGAGCTGCAGGATCGGAAAGCCTCGGCCAACACGCTTCGCCTCCTTGACGAGCTCTTCCAAAATCCGTTCATGACGCCCGCACTCGCAGCAAAGCTTCTCTCCGTAACGTGGCCTGGAGCGAAGGGCGTTCTGGAGCGGCTCCGCTCTGCCCAGGTTGTGAGACTTGTTGCAGGCAGAGGCCCAATCATGTACGTGGCGCAGGAACTGCTTGAGGTGATCGAAGCACCGACGGCTACGCCTGCCCTAAACGCGTAGGGACGACCTGAATTCCGCCGGCGCGACGTTCCAAGAGCCGCCGCTGCCCGGCTTCAGACGAATTTGACCGTGGACGACCGTAGGGTTCGCCGGGTACTCGACTCTGTGAGTACGGTCTGATTATGCCCGGCCACAGAGTGAGCTCCGACACGAATAGCTTCGCATAGCCGCTATGAGCGCTCGATGGTCACCAGGCGGGGAGCAGGCTCCGGACCGCCGATTTGCGGTAGATCAGCCAGCGCGTGCCTACGCCGGCCCG
>DATMAH010000318.1:0-4081 GCA_035583735.1 Dehalococcoidia bacterium | reverse complement strand
TCGCGGGGTGTGCGGCAGTGTAGCGCGCCCGCCGCGGCCACCGCGCCCGCCGGCCACCACCGCCGCTCAGCGCGCGGCCTCCCGTGAGCGGCGCTCGATCTCCTCCGCGTAGGCCCCGTGGTACGACGGCGGCAGCAACGCGCCGATGCGGGCCATCACTTCCGTCCGCGCCCAAGCGTCCTGCTCCGCTGGCGATGTCCCGGGCGGCGCCTTCAGCCGGAACGGCTCGCCGAAGCGCGCGACGAACACGCCGTCCTCCTCGAACAGCCCTACAGGCAGCAGCGGCGTCTGGCCGCGGGTCAGCGCCAGCAGGAAGCGCCCGCTGCCCTCCGGCGGCACGACGAGCGGGCCCGTCGCGCCCGACGCATCGCCCTCCGGCGTCATCCCGATGGCGTGCCCCCGGTCGAGCAGGCGCACGAGCCGGCGCAGGGCGGCGGCGCGCCCCGCCACCATCTCCTGGCGCCGGGGGATGATGACGAACCCGTACACCTTCGCGACGCGCCGGAACACCCAGCGGATCAGCGCCAGCGGCACCGGCACCGGCCCGATGCGCCGCCCGCGGTACTCGCTGGTGAACGCCCAGCGGATGTCCGCCGGCGCGCCCGTCTCCTCGATCCAGCGCGTCAGCATCATCGCGCAGTGGTACGGGCGCAGGCCGGGACGGCTGAAGTGGTTCATCACCAGCACGTACGCCCCCTCGCGCGGCACGTGCTCGAGGCCTTCGACGCGACGGGGGTGCGGATTGGTGCGCAGCAGCAGCGCGCCGTCCCGCGCGAACGGCCGCGGGCGCCCGGTGAGCAGGTTGAGTCCGAAGAGCGCCAGGTCGCGGCGTGGATACTCGTAGGCGGGCAGCGGTCCGTCAGCGCTCATCGTCGTTAAGTCGCGGGATACCATGCCGGGCGTGCGGGACGAGCGAACAGCGAGCGAGGTGACGCCGGCCGCCGTCGACGACGTGCCGCCGCTCAACCGGCTGATCTACGCCTCCCACAGCTTCGGCTCCAGTGTACTGTCGCGCACGCAGCAGGCGTGGCTCATCTTCTTCTACGCCCCGCCCGCCGACGAAGACGCCGAGACGATCGTCCCGCGCGTGACGCTCGCCGCCATCCTGCTCGGCCTCGGCATCCTCGACGCCATCGACGACCCGCTGATCGGGTACTGGAGCGACCGCACGCGCTCGCGCTGGGGCCGGCGCGCGCCGTTCATCGTGTTCGCGACGCCGTTCTACGCGCTCTTCTTCTTCCTCTTCTGGACGCCGCCCGGCGGACAGGCGGCGGCCGCCGTCTACATCGCCGTCATCGTCTTCCTGCAGCGCATCGCCGGCACGCTTTCCGGCGGCCCGATGGAGGCGCTGCTGCCGGAGGTGGCGCGGACGCCGGCGGCGCGCGTCAGCAACGTGTCGTGGCAGTTCGTGTTCGGCTCGCTCGGCGCCGCCGTCGGGCTGGTGGCGACCGGCGTCATCAAGGACGCCTGGGGCTTCGTCGCCATGGGCGCCATCGTCTCCGTCATCGCCGTCGTCTCACGCTACATCGGGCTCGCGGGCGTCTGGCGATACCTGCGGCGCGACGTCGAGCCGGTGCGCGCCGGCATCCGCGAGTCGCTGGTGACGGCGTTCCGCAACGACCAGTTCCTCTGGTTCCTGCCGACGTTCGTCCTCTTCAACACGGCGGCGATGCTGCTGACGGCGGCGCTGCCGTTTTACGCGGAGGTGGTGATCCTCGGCGACCGCGACGAGATGACGTTCAGCTTCGCCGGCCTCTCAGCGTCGCTCGAGGAGGGCGCGATCGCGTCGGTGCTGTTCGGCGTGACGATCGGCGCGGTGCTGCTGGAGCTGCCGCTGGTGTTCCGGCTGGCCGTCCGCTGGGGGAAGGCGCGCGTCTACTCGCTGGCGATGCTGCTGGGGGCGATCGCGTTCCCGCTGCTGTTCTTCATGGGGCTGGTGCCTGGCGTGGACGTGATGGCGCAGAGCCTCGTCTTCGTCGCGCTGGCGGGGCTGCCGCTGGCCGCCGTCTTCACGTTCCCGAACGCCATCATCGCCGACATCATCGACTACGACGAGGTGCGCACGGGGCTGCGCCGCGAGGCGCTCTACTACGGCGCGCAAAACGTCGTCGAGAAGTGGACGGGCTCGCTGATGTTCCCCATCTTCGCCGGCGTCCTGCTGCTCGGCGAGACGCCGGAGGACCCGCTGGGCATCCGCCTCGTCGGCCCCATCGCCGGCGTCATGGCGCTGCTCGGCTGGCTCTCCTTCCGCCGCTACTGGCTCCCCGACGACGTCACGCCGTCCGCCGTCGCGGCTCATGAAGCCCAGACGTGAGCGCCGAGGACTCCGTCCGACCCGGGACGGTCGCCCCGCGCGCCCCCCATCCGAACGGCTCTTGATAGGCTGCCTCCCCGACCCTACCGTGACAGCGATGACCCGGGCGCCACGCTCTTGTGCGGCCGATTGAGGAGGCCCTGCTGCGACGGCCTCAGTCGCGTCCGAGAGGGGATCCGCGGCATCACACGGATGATTGCGACCGGTGAGCAGGAGGACCCCATGGAACGCGACGTAGTGTGCGGGATGGATGTCGACCCGAAGACGGCGCCAGCAAAGAGCGAGTACAACGGGAAGACCTACTACTTCTGCGCACCCGGCTGCAAGAAGGAGTTCGACGCCGACCCCACCAGGTTCGTGAGGTGACAAAGCCGGATCCCTTCCTCTGACGCCCGGCCCCTACGGCTCGAGCGTCCAGCGATACCAGAGCGCTGGCACCCCCTCGCCGACCACCTCGCTCTCCGTGCCTTCCGCGTACGTGTACACGGCGTCGGCATCGTCGGCCTTCCGGTACACGGTCAGGTCTTCCTGCTCGACATCCGCGTCGGTTGCTTCACCCACCGCCTCGAAGCCGCTGTCGTCGATCAGGTCGGCCTGCAGCAGTTCGACAAGGCGATACCGCTGTCCGTCGAACGTGAGGAAGGTGTTCGGGGCAACGCTGCCGCTCGATGGCACGCTTCCGCCAGCGTCGGCGACGGTCGCCGTCGGCTCGGCCGGCCCACTGCTGCCGCCCTCGTCGTCATCGCCACACGCGCTGGCGAACACCGCCAGACCCGCAAGGATCGCTGCGGCACTCAGGGCTACCCGGTTCCTCATCAAACTGCGCACGGATCACCTCCCGCTAAATCTCGTTGAGCTACAGACGACGAGCAGCGCGGAAATGTTCCCGCTGAGGTGTCAGGCGAATCCCGGCTGATCGCTTGGCAGCTGAATGCGCGGACGCAGGCCATTCAGCGGCAATTCGCTCCAGACGGACAAATGGAGGGCCGGACCGCAGTGCGTACGGCTCATGTCACGGTGCCAGGGGACATGGCTCTCGCGCCATCGCGCCGCCGCCGGGACACTGGCGGCGTCTCCCGTTGCGACTTGGCAGGCCGATCGGCAGGGCGAGGTCGCGTCCAGCAGGTCGCCAAAGGGGGCGCCGCAGGCGACCGGATCCCGCGCCGCCACAGCAGCGATGGAGAAGTCGCTGTGGTGGGCCCTCTCGGATTCGAACCGAGGACCGACGGATTAAAAGTCCGCTGCTCTGCCGCTGAGCTAAGGGCCCGAGTCAGTGTATCGGAAGCCGAAGCCATCCGAGTCAGTAGGCCGCAAGGCGTCGAAGCAGCTGACGGTACTTGTTGATGAATGCCGGCACGACGCTAGCGTTGTAATAGAAGCAGGTGGAGTCGACACCGTGAGCCTCATCGAGCTCTAGGTCTGCGCGAATCCGAGCAACGCCAGCTGCATCCATTTCGTCGCCGCTGTTCCGTCTCCCCGTGAAAGAGACAAGGTTCCCGCGTCTGATCACGAGGCTATTCCCCTTGCGCTGTTCGAACGTGCAACCGTACCCTCGCAAGATCTGTTCGAGGGCGTTCCATTTCAGCGCCCGCTGTTCCTTGTTCAGTTTTCGAGTGTGCTCGGCGATCCACTCCGCCGCGTGAACGGTCTCTCGATCTGACGCCGCGCCATGTATACCGACCTCAGGCGACGTGCCGTGCCCTGCAAGGCTCAGCACGTAGTCGAACAGACTCTGTTCGTCGGCGTTCAGCACATATCCATTCTGGT
>DATMAH010000317.1:0-2673 GCA_035583735.1 Dehalococcoidia bacterium | reverse complement strand
GTGCCCGCGCCCGCTCCCCCACGACCCCGCCGAAGGGGGCGGCGGGGAGCGTCCCTGCTGCGGACGCCGCCATCCTTCGGCGGGCTGAGAGTGCGAGGCAAGCATACTCCTCAGGAGGCGAGGATCGGGGATGATTTATGTGGAGATTGCCGGAAGTTCGCGCAGGAGGCGTCAGGCGGCCTTCAGGCGCTCCTGAGGAGGTGCCTCGGCTTCGGGCTGAGGCGCGCGCTCGCGCGCCGCGTCGTCGTCGGCCAGGTCATGGGTGAGGAACTGGTGGAGCAGGTACGCCGTCACGATGAAGAAGAGCGATGCGGCGATGATCATCTGCATGTCCGTCACCTCTGGCGGGTGATGCCGGCGAGCCCCGAACGGCCGAGGCCCGCCTGCAACCTGTGTCTCTGCCGGCGTCCGCTCATCAGCAGGTTGGTTGCGCGGGCGGCCGCCGGGGACGCAGCCGCCCGCTTACAACCTACTTAGCCGACTTGCGGGCGGTCTTGCGCCGTCGCGTGGACTTCTTGGCCGTCGTCCGCGACTTCGCCGCCGCGGCGCGCGTGGTCTTGCGCGCGGTGGTCTTGCGCGCCGTGCTCTTGCGAGCGGCCGGGCGCTTGGCAGCGGTCTTCCGTGCCGGCCGCTTGGCGGTCGTCTTCTTCGCCGCCGTCTTCTTGCGTGCTGTCTTCTTGCGTGCGGCCGGCCGTTTCGCCGACCTCTTCGCTACAGCCATGCTTCCTGCCTCCTGTCTTCCTTGACTATCTGCCCCTTGCCGTTAGGAGCATCCACTCGTGCTGCCGCAGTTCTCACAGCGGTAGCACGTCCCCGACCTGATCATGATCCAGCCGCACAGCGCGCACGCCGGGGCATCCGCATGCCCGTTTGCGCGCGGCGCCTGGTACATCACGGGGACCGGCTGCGCATCCTGCGCGGCCGTCTCCGCGTTGCCGCTTCCGCCCGCCACCGGCGCCACCGCGCCGCCCAGCGGCAGCGGGTACTGCCCGGCGGCCAGCGCCGCCTTGATCTCCGGCGTCATCACGCCCACCGCGTACGCCTCCTCCGGCGACATGTAGTGCAGCGCCAGCCACCGGAACACGTAGTCGATGATCGACTGCGCCACCGGGATGTCACGGCTCTCCGTCCGCCCCATCGGCTCGAACCGCATGTGGCTGAAGTTGCGCACCAGGTCGCCCAGCGGCACCCCGTACTGCAGCGCGTACGAGATCGCGCGCCCGAACGCCTCCATCAGCCCGCTCACCGTCGACCCCTGCTTCGCCATGGAGAGGAAGATCTCGCCCGGCGTCCCGTCCTCATACAGCCCCACCGTGATGTAGCCGTCGTGGCCTTCGATGCTGAACTTGTGGGTGACGGAGTTGCGCGTCTCCGGCATCTTGCGCCGCACCGGGTGCGCCTCGGCTGCGGCCTCGGGCTTCTTCTCCTTCGCCGTCGAGAGCGGCTGGACCGCCTTGGAGCCGTCCCGGTAGATGGCGATGGCCTTCAGGCCGTGCCGCCAGGCCTCCAGGTACGCCTCCGCCACGTCCTCGACAGTTGCCTCGTTAGGGAGGTTTACCGTCTTGGAAATGGCGCCAGAGATGAAGGGCTGGACGGCGCCCATCATCTTGATGTGGCCCATGTGGTGGATGGAGCGCTGGCCCTTCTCCGCCTTGAACGCGCAGTCGAACACGGGCAGGTGCTCCTCGCGGAGCCCCGGCGCTCCCTCGATCGTGCCCTCGGCGTCGATGTACTTGACGATGGCGTCGATCTCGCTCTCGCTGTAGCCGAGGCGGCGCAGCGCGCGCGGCACCGTCTGGTTGACGATCTTGATCATGCCGCCGCCGACGAGCTTCTTGTACTTCACCAGCGCGATGTCCGGCTCAACGCCCGTCGTGTCGCAGTCCATCATGAACGCGATCGTCCCCGTCGGCGCGAGCACGGTCGCCTGTGCGTTGCGGTACCCAAACGTCTTTCCCTGCTCCAACGCATCGTCCCACGCTGCACGTGCTGCATCGATCAGCATCGCTGGTGCAAGCGTTGCGTCTATTCTACGCGATGCGTCGCGATGTTTGGCAATGACCCGCAACATCGGCTCGCGGTTCTCGTGGAACGCGGCGAACGGTCCGACGCGCTGCGCGATCGTCGCCGACGTCGCGTACGCGTGTCCCGTCATCAGCGCGGTGACCGCCGCGGCGTATGCGCGGCCGGCGTCGCTGTCGTACGGGATGCCGAGCGACATGAGCAGCGCGCCGAGGTTCGCGTACCCCAGGCCGAGCTGCCGCATCGCCTCCGTGTTCTTCGCGATCTTCTCCGTCGGGTAGCTGCTGTTGCTGACGATGATCTCCTGCGCCCAGATGGTCACCGAGACGGCGCGCCGGAACGCCTCGACGTCGAACGTGCCGTCCTCGTCCAGGAACTTCATCAGGTTCAGCGACGCCAGGTTGCAGGCCGAGTTGTCGACGTGCATGTACTCGCTGCACGGGTTGCTGGCGTTGATGCGCCCGGTGTTGGCGCAGGTGTGCCAGTCGTTGATCGTCGTGTCGTACTGCATGCCAGGGTCGCCGCAGGCCCACGCCGCCGCGGCGATGCGGTGCAGCAGGTCGCGCGCGTTCACCTTCTCCAGCGTCTCGCCCGTCGTCACCGCCCGCAGCGCCCACTCCCGGCCGGCCACCGCCGCCTCCATGAACTCGT
>DATMAH010000316.1:0-6916 GCA_035583735.1 Dehalococcoidia bacterium | reverse complement strand
GGCTACCTGCGCGCGGCGCTCGAACGGGGCAAGTTCGTCGTCACCGCGAACAAGGAGGTGATGGCGAAGCATGGCGGCGAGCTGCTGCGCCTTGCGCGCGCCAACAGCGTCGACCTGCTGTACGAAGCGAGCGTCGGCGGCGGCATCCCGATCATCGCGCCGCTCAAGCGTGACCTGCTGGCCAACGACATCCTCGGCGTCACCGCGATCATCAATGGCACCACCAACTACATCCTCACGTCCATGAGCCGCGGCGGCGCCTCCTTCGCGGACGCGCTGGCCGCCGCGCAGAAGCTGGGCTACGCCGAGCCGGACCCCACGAACGACGTCGAGGGCCACGACGCGGCGTTCAAGCTCGCGATCCTCGCGACGCTGGCGTTCCACGCGGACATCCATCCGGACCAGGTGTATCGCGAGGGCATCACACGGCTCACCCCGCGCGACTTCGAGCACGCGCGCGACCTGGGCTACGCGATCAAGCTCATCGCCGCCGCCCGGAAGGACGGCGACGCCGTCGAGGCGGGCGTGCACCCGGCGCTGGTCCCGCGGGACCAGCTTCTCGCCAGCGTCGATGGCGTGCTGAACGCGGTGGAGATCGAGGGTGACCTCCTGGGGCGCGTCCTGTTCCAGGGGCCGGGCGCCGGCTCCCTGCCGACCACGTCCGCCGTCGTCGCCGACGCGCTCGACGCTGCCGTCAGCATCAGCAACGGCGTGTACTGGCCGCACTCGTTCCGGCGCGAGGAGAACCTGCGCGTGCGCCCGGTCGGCGAGGTGCGCAGCCGGTTCTTCATCCGGCTTCACGTCGCCGACGAGCCCGGCGTCCTCGCCGCTATCGCCAGCGCGCTCGGCGTGCGTAAGATCAGCATCGCGTCGGTGATCCAGCGAGAAGGCGACGCCGACGGCAGCGCGGAGGTCGTGATCATGACGCATGACGCCGTCGAGTCCGACCTGCGCGCCGCCCTCGCGGACGCCGGGAAGGCCGAGCAGGTCCGCGGGGTAGAGCAGGTGTTACGGGTGCGCGCATGACGATCAACGACCCGCAGGGAGAAGCACGCGCGACGAGCGACCTGGCCTGGCTCAACGAGCAGGTCAACCAGATCAAGATGCTCCTGGGCCGCATGCAACAGCAGGGCGACCAGATGCAGGCGGCGTTGCTGGACGTCAACGAGAAGCTGCGCGACGCCGATGGCAAGCTCCGCGAGATGGCCGCCCGCACCGTCGGCCTGCCCTCCATGACGGAGCAGTTGCGCCAGCTCTCCGGCCTGATGGAGCGCATCCAGGACGCCGAAGTGCTGATCGACACGAAGTTCGAGCTGCTGGAGCGCACGACGCAGGAGGAGCGCGCGCGCGACCAGGCGGAGAAGAACGAGATGTACCGCCGCGTGCAGGAGATCGAGCGGCGGGCGGAGAGCCTCGCCGAGCGGCAGGGCACGCTCGACGAAGCCGCGCGCCGCCTCCACGAGGACCTCTCGCGCTCCCACCTGCAGGCGCAGTCCGTGCTGCAGCGCATCGACGCGCTGGAGCAGCGCACCCAGCGCGCCATCGACGCCATCAACCGGCTCGAACAGGAGCAGGCGGACGCCGACCAGGCCATCCGCACCCTGCGGCGCGAAGACGATGTGCTGGCCGAGCGCGCCCGCCTGGCGCACGAGATCGCCTCGAGGCTGGAGACTGAGCTGCACGCGCAGGCGGAGGAGTACCGCACGCTGCCGCTCCTGGAGGAGCGTGTCGAGCTGCTGCGTGCCGAGCGCCAGCGCCTCGAGGACCGCACGTCGCGGCTCGAAGAGTCGTTGGAGGACGCGCGCCTGCGCCTCGAGCGCGAGGAGGACTACAGCAAGCACGTCGAGGTGCGCCTCAAGTCCGCTGACACCCGGCTCGACATGCTGCACACGTCGACCCTCGACCACCGCCGGGCGCTCAACGAGCACCTGCTGAAGCTGCACCAGGCGCTGGAGCGGATGAAGCGGCGCGAGGTCGAGGAGGCGGAGCGCCAGATCAAGGAGCTGCGCCTCCAGGCGAACCAGCTTAAGAGCGAGGACGAATGAACGCCGACGTCCTCTCCGGGCCGCCGCGCGGCGTGCTCGCCCGCTACGCCCAGTACCTGCCCATCACGGACAGCACGCCGATGATCACGCTCGGCGAGGGCGATACGCCGCTGGTCCGCTCCGTGTCGATCGAGAAGGACATCGGCTGCGACGCCCTCTACTTCAAGCTGGAGAGCTGCAACCCCACGGGGTCCTTCAAGGACCGCGGCATGGTCGTCGCCGTCGCTCGCGCGCTCGAAGCCGGATCGCGCGCGGTGATGTGCGCCTCCACCGGCAACACGAGCGCCTCCGCAGCCGCCTATGCCAGCCGCTACGGCCTCGATGCCTACGTCATCGTGCCGGACGGCAACATCGCGCGCGGCAAGCTGGCGCAGAGCGTCGTCTACGGCGCGCAGATCATCGCCATAGACGGCAACTTCGATGCGGCGCTGCGGCTTGCGCGTGAGATCACGGCGAAGCACCCGATCTCGCTCGTCAACTCCGTGAACGAGCACCGCATCGAGGGCCAGAAGACGGCGGCGTTTGAGATCTACGATGCGCTCGGCGACGCGCCCGACGTGCTGGCGCTGCCCGTCGGCAACGCGGGCAACATCACGGCGTACTGGCGCGGGTTCGTGGAGCTGCGCCGGCTGGAGCGTGCGAGCCGTCGCCCGCGCATGCTGGGCTTCCAGGCCGAAGGCGCCGCGCCGCTCGTCCGGGGCGCGCCCGTGCAGGCGCCGCAGACCATCGCCAGCGCCATCCGCATCGGCAACCCCGCGTCGTGGAAGGGCGCCATCGCCGCCCGCGACGAGTCCGGCGGCAGCATCGACGCCGTCACCGACGACGAGATCATCGCCGCGTACAATCGCCTGGCGCGGGAGGAGGGCATCTTCTGCGAGCCGGCGTCGGCGGCGTGCGTCGCCGGCGTCCTCAAGCAGGCAGCCGGCGGCCGCAGCTTCGCCGGCGAGACGGTCGTCTGCATCATCACCGGCAACGGGCTCAAGGACCCCGAGACGGCGCTCGCCGTCGAGCCGACGATCCACCGCGTGTCCGCTGACCTCGCGGCGGTCGAGCGCGAGATGGGCTGGACGTAACCGGCAAATTTGCCTCGTGCATCCCCGCAACAGAACCGGCCCCTGCGGCCGATGCTTCCCTCGGGTTGGGCGTGCTCCAGCGCCCCCGGAGTTGTGGATAGTCGCGGCCGTTCGGCCGCGCTGGGGAGGACGTTGCCGTGAAGCACAGGTTCATCACGTTTGGAGCAGCGGGCGCGCTCGCGCTCATCGTCGCCGTCGGGGCGTTCGCGTCGCAGGACCCGATCTCGATGATCGCCGAGGACCCTGTCGACGCCACCGAGACGCCCATCGGCGACTCCACCGAGACGCCGGAAGCCACTCCGACCGGCGACCCGGAGGCGACGACCACGCCGGAGCCCACCGCCACCGGCGAGCCCGAGGCGACGGCCACCGGCGAACCCGGCGCCACCGAGACGCCGCTGCCCGACGCGACGACCACCCCGGAGCCGGAGCCGACGGAGGACGGCGAGGATGACAGCATCCACGGCATCCCGGAGGACCACCCCGTCTTCAAGGAGGACGACGACGGCGTCTGCGAGAAGCACGAGTGGCGGGTGAAGACGACGCCGTCCGGCAACCAGGTCCGCGTCCCCTGCCACGCCGCTGGCGGCGACGATGGCGACGAGGAGGGCGAGGGCGCCGTCGGCGCCGAGGACGAGAGCCCGAAGAAGGGCAAGGGCCACGGTAAAGGCAAGGGCGCGAAGAACTGAACGCGCGCCGCGGGAGACATGCACGCGGGAGGGCGCACAGCCCTCCCGCGTTCGCGCATCCGGTTAGCCGGCCGGCGCCAGCGACCTGATGCGCGCGACCGCATCGGGCAGCGCGGCCAGCACGCGCTCGACGTGCTCCGGCGTGTTATCGCGGCCAAGCGTCAGACGCAGGCTGCCACGCAGGTACTCCTCCGGCACTCCCATCGCCACGAGCACGTGCGAGGGCTCGAGCGACGCGGTGGTGCAGGCGGAGCCGCTGCTGGCGGCGATGCCCTGCAGGTCGAGTTGCAGCAGCACCGCCTCTCCCTCCAGGTGCTTGAACGCGAAGCTGGCGTTGTTCGGCAGGCGCCGCCGCCGGTCGCGCGCGCCCGTGACGATCGTGCCGGGCACGCGGCGCGGTATCTCGTCCAGCAGGCGGTCGCGCATCGAGACGAGCAGCTCGTTCGTCTGCACCATCTCGTCCTGCGCGATGCGAAGCGCCACTGCCAGTCCGGCCGCGCCGGCCACGTTCTCCGTGCCTGCGCGCCGGTTCCGCTCCTGCGACCCGCCCACCGTCTGCGGGCGGAAGGGCACGCGGCCGCGCAGGTACAGCGCGCCCACCCCCTTCGGCCCGTAAATCTTGTGCGCGGCGATCGACAGCAGGTCGACGCCCAGCGCCTCCACGTCGAGCGGGAGCGCGCCGGCCGCTTGCACCGCGTCGGTGTGGACGGCGACGGCAGCATCGCGCTCCTTCACCGCGCGGGCGATCTCCGCGATCGGCTGGACCGTGCCGACCTCGTTGTTCGCGTACATCACGCTCACCAGCGCGGTGTGATCGTCGATGGCGGCGCGCAGCGACTCGATATCGGCGAAGCCTTCACCGTCCACGGGGACGTGGGTGATGCGGAAGCCGTCCTTCGCCAGCTCGTCGCAGACGTGCAGCACGGCGTGGTGCTCGATGGCCGTCGTGATGATGTGGTCGCGGCCGCGCGCCCGCTGCGCTTCGGCCACGCCGCGGATGGCGAGGTTGTCGGCCTCCGTGCCGCCGCTGGTGAAGACGATCTCGTTCGGCTTCGCATTGAGGACCGCGGCGACGGTGCGCCGGGCGGCGTCGAGGCCGCGGCGCGCCTCCTGCGCCTCGGCGTAGATGCTGGAGGGGTTGCCCCACGCCGTCGTCAGGTACGGCAGCATCGCTTCGATGACGCGCGGGTCCGGCGGCGTCGTGGCTGCGTGGTCGAGGTAAATGCGGCCGTCGTGCGCGTTCACACGATCATGATAGCGGCCGGCACGCTGCGCCTCCGCCGGCGCCGCGCGCCTACGCGTGCAGCGACGGCAGGTGCTTCGCCCCGAACTCCTCGAGGATGGGCGCCGCCTCCGCCATGTGGCGCGGGTGCACGCCGACGATGACGTGGAACAGACCCATCTCCTTCAGGCGGTGCAGCCCCTCCGCCGCGGCGTCCAGGTTGTCCGGCGTCAGCACGCCGCCGCCCTCCAGCGTGATGCGCAGCGCGTCCGCGTCGCGCCCGGCCTTCCGGGCCGCCTCGCGCGCGATCTCGAAGTCGTCCCGCAGCGTCGGAAGCGACTTCGCGGTGGCGTGCCAGCCATCGGCGTACTTGCCGATGCGCTCGAGCTGGCGCGGGCTCTCACCGCCGAGCCAGATAGGGATGCCGCCGGCCTGCACCGGCTTGGGGTTGCACGCCCAGTCGACCACCTCGTAGTAGCGGCCGCGGAAGTCGACGAAGTCCTCCGTCCACAGCGCGCGCACCAGTTGCAGGCACTCGTCCATGCGGCGGCCGCGCTCGTGGAACGGCACGCCCATGATGTCGTACTCCTCCTTCCACCAGCCGACGCCAGCGCCCAGCACGAAGCGCCCGCCCGAGAGGAAGTCGATCGTGGCCATGATCTTGGCGTGCAGCACCGGCTGGCGCATCGGCAGCACGAGGACGGACGTGCCCAGCCGCACGCGCGACGTGATCCCGGCCAGGAAGGCGAGCTGCGTCAGCGGCTCCAGGAAGTCCAGCTCCGGCCGCACGCCCATCTGGCCGCTCGCCGAGTACGGATAGCGCGACTCGCCCTGCTCGCGGCGGACGAGCACGTGGTCGAAGACCCAGAGCCCGTCGAAGCCCGCCTCATCCGCGACGCGCGCGAACGGCTCGACGACCGACCGCGCCGCCATCGGCCCGACCTGCGGTATGTGTATGCCGACTTCCATCCCTCACTCCTCGTGCTACGTGGCGGCCCGCCGCCCGGCGAGACACTATCGCCCGTGGCGCTTATGATCGACGCGGAGGACGAGCGTGGACAGGCTGGACGTCGGCGGGACGGAGATCTACTACGAGCGGCATGGCGAGGCGGGCGAGCCGCTCGTCTTCGTCCATGGCTATACGGGCGATATCACCGACTGGCGCCACCAGATCCCCGAGTTCTCCCGCACGCACCGCGTGCTGGTGATGGACCTGCGCGGGCACGGCCGGTCGGCGGCGCCGGCGGACAGGTCGTCGTACACCGTCGCGCGCATGGCCGAGGAGGTCGAGGCCGTGATCGCGCACGCGGGATTCGGGCGCTATCACCTGGTCGGCCACTCGATGGGCGGGCTGATCGCGCAGGAGATCACGCTGCGGCACCAGGTCAACGTGCTCACGCTGACGCTGGAGGATTCCGGCTACAGCTTCAACCTCAGCCGCAATCAAGCGGTGGCGCAGTACTACGCGGCGCGGCTGACGCTGGCCGAGCAGCAGGGCATGGAGGCCGTCGCCAATCTGCCGTCGGTCGGCGCGCGTCCGCCGCACCAGAGCGTCGAGCGCGCGCAGGAGGAGAAGGAACGCCTCAGCCGGATGTCGGTCGATGGCTTCATCGGCGCGTGGCAGGCGCTGGAGACGGCGCCCAGCACGCGCGATCGCCTGCGGGAGATCGTCATCCCCACGCTGATCATCTGCGGCGCACTCGATCCGCTGCTGCCCGCGTCGGAGCGCATGGCGGAGCTGATCCCGGACGCGACGCTGGAGGTCATCCCGGAGGCGGGACACTCGCCGCAGTACGAGCGGCCGGACCTCTTCAACGGGGCGTTGCGCCGCCACCTGGAGAAGCACGCCGTCGCCGCCGTCCGGCCCGCTTAGGCGAGTGGGCCGGC
>DATMAH010000315.1:0-6156 GCA_035583735.1 Dehalococcoidia bacterium | reverse complement strand
CGCAGCGCCGGGCAGCCGACCTGGACGCGGCGTTCGAGATCGTCGCCGTCACCGCCGTCCAGCGCGCGCCGTCCCCGTCGCCGGGACAAGCCGGCGCTACTGCCGCGGGCGGTACTTGATAGCCCAGATATCAATTTTGCTGCGCCTGTCCGCTTGCGAATCCATGCTCCTGAATCTACACTGCCGGTATGGCCACGGACTTCTACCAGACCCTTGGCGTCCCGAAGGGCGCGTCCGAGAAGGACATCCGCTCCGCGTACCGAAAGCTGGCGCGGAAGTACCACCCGGACGTCAACCCCGGCGATAAGGCCGCCGAAGCGAGGTTCAAGGAGATCAACACCGCGTACGAAGTGCTCTCCGACCCGGAGAAGCGCCGCAAGTACGACCGCTACGGCGACCGCTGGGAGTACGCCGACCAGATCGAGGAGATGCAGCGCCAGCGCGGCCAGCGCTTCGGCGGCAACGGCATCCAGTTCGAGGTGGGTAATCTCGGCGACCTCGGCGACCTCGGCAGCGTCTTCTCCAGCTTCTTCGGCGGACGCGCCGGACGCGGAGGAGCGCGCACGATGTCGCGCCGCGGCGCCGACATCCAGCAGGCCGTCGAGGTGACGCTGGAGGAGGCCTTCCACGGCACCACGCGCACGCTCGAGCTTCTCGGCACAGAGACCTGCGCGACGTGCGGCGGCTCCGGCGAGGTGGCGGGGGCCACCTGCCACGTCTGCCAGGGCTACGGCGAGATCCAGAAGCCGCGCCGCATCGAGGTGAAGATCCCGCCGGGCGTCACCACCGGCTCGAAGGTCCGCGTCGGAGGCGAAGGAGAGTCCGGCATCGGCGGCGGCCGGCGCGGTGACCTGCTGCTCGTCGTCAACGTGCGGCCGCACGCGCGCTTCCAGCGCAAGGGCGACGACCTGCAGGTTGACGTCGACGTGCCGCTCACGACCGCTGTCCTCGGCGGCGAGGTGGAGGTGCCGACGATGACGGCGCGCGTGATGCTGAAGGTGCCGCCGCTGACGCAAAACGGCCGCATCTTCAAGCTCGGCGGCCTCGGCATGCCGCGCCTCAACCGTGAGGGCCGCGGCGACCTGCTGGCGCGCGTCCGCGTGCGCCTGCCGGATTCGATCAGCGCCGAGCAGAGGGACCTGTTCGAGCGGTTGAAGGCGAGCGGCCTCTAAGGCGAGCGGCGTCCAAAGCGAGAGGACAGCACATGAACGAAGTACACGTCCGCATCGAGGAACACGAAGAGGGCTACGACGAGCCGTGCTACGTCATCTCCATCGCGGCGCGCATGGTGGGGATGCACGCGCAGACGCTGCGCCAGTACGAGCGCCTGGGCCTCGTATCGCCGAAGCGCTCGCAGGGGAACATCCGGCTCTACTCGCGCGCCGACGTGGCGAAACTGAAGCAGGTGCAGCGGCTGGTGAACGACCTGGGCGTCAACCTCGCCGGCGTCGACGTCATCCTCCGCATGAGCGAGCGCATGCAGGCGATGGAGGCGGAGATGGAGCAGTTGCGGAACGAACTCCAGCGGCTGCGCGACCGCCGGCTCCCGGCGCCGAGAGGGGAATAGCTTCGACACCCTTCGTTGCCTGCCGGCGATTGCCGCCGGGCGGGCTTAGCAGTGACATTGCATAGACGGTGTCTCCCGCGGGAGATGCCACGCGGGAGATCTCAGACATGATGCGACAAGACCGGTTCACTCAGCAGGCGCAGGAAGTCCTCGCGGCTTCGCAGGAGATGGTCCGCCAGCAGCGGCACTCGCAGTGGGACGTCGAGCACGTCCTGCTCGCGCTGCTGCAGCACCGTGACGGCCTCGGCGGCCGCATCCTCGAGAACATGGATGTCGACGTGGCCACGCTCACGCGCCGCATCGCCGACGTCCTCCAGCGCGCGCCGAAGCTCGCGTACGATGTCGTGCAGGTCTACACCACGCCCCGCATCGTCAAGATGCTGGAGACGGCGAACGCCGAGGCAGACCGCCTGAAGGACGAGTACGTCGGCGTCGAGCACCTGCTTATCGCCATCGCCGACGAGCGCGAGGGCGACGCCGCGCGCATCTTCCGCGAATTCAGCATCGACAAGGAGCGCATTTATCGCGCGCTGCAGGAGGTGCGCGGCAGCGCGCGCGTCGACTCGCCGACGGCCGAGAGCCGCTACGGCGCGCTCGAGAAATACAGCGTCGACCTCACCGCCGCCGCCCGCGACGGCAAGCTGGACCCCGTCATCGGCCGCGAGGCGGAGATCAGGCGCGTCATGCAGATCCTCAACCGGCGCACCAAGAACAACCCGGTGATCATCGGCGAGGCGGGCGTCGGCAAGACGGCCGTCGTCGAGGGCCTGGCGCAGAAGATCGTCGCCGGCGACGTGCCGGAGAACATCAAGGACAAGCGCCTGCTGGCGCTCGACATGGGCGCCATGGTCGCCGGATCGAAGTTCCGCGGCGAGTTCGAGGAGCGCCTGAAGGCCGTGATGGACGAGATCCGCCGCGCCGAAGGCGAGGTGATCATCTTCATCGACGAGCTGCACCAGGTCGTCGGCGCCGGCGCGGCCGAAGGGGCTATCGACGCCAGCAACATGATGAAGCCGGCGCTCGCCCGGGGGGAGCTGCGCGTCATCGGCGCCACCACGCTCGACGAGTACCGCAAGTACATCGAGAGGGACCCCGCGCTGGAGCGGCGCTTCTCGCCGATCTTCCTCGACGAGCCGTCCGTCGACGAGACGATCGAGATCCTGCGCGGCCTGCGCCCGCGCTACGAGGCGCACCACAAGGTCGAGATCTCCGACGAGGCGCTCGTCGCCGCCGCCCGCCTCAGCGACCGCTACCTGACCGAGCGCTTCCTGCCGGACAAGGCGATCGACCTCATCGACGAAGCGGCGAGCAAGCACGTCATCGAGCAGCAGTCGCAGACGCCCGAGCTGCGTGAGTTGCGCAAGCGTCTCGACGAGCTGCAGATGGAGACCGAGGCGGCATCGCAGCGTCAGGACTACGAGGCCGCCGCGCGCATCCGGCAGCAGGTCGTGCAGCTCCAGGAGGAGTACGAGGCGGCGAAGGCCGAGTGGGAGCGCACGCACCAGGTCGACATGACCGTGACCGAACAGGACATCGCCGGCCTCATCGCGTCGATCACCGGCATCCCTGTCAGCCGCATGCTGGAAGGCGAGGCCGAGAAGCTGCTGCACATGGAGGAGGCGCTGCACGAGCGCGTCATCGGCCAGGACAAGGCGGTGGAGGCCGTGTCCGAGGCGCTGCGCCGCGCCCGCGCGGGCCTCAAGGACCCGAAGCGGCCCATCGGCAGCTTCATCTTCCTCGGGCCGACCGGCGTGGGGAAGACGGAGCTGGCCCGCGCGCTGGCGGAGTACCTCTTCGACGACGAGGAGGCGATGATCCGCCTCGACATGTCCGAGTACCAGGAGCGGCACACCGTCTCACGCATCGTCGGCGCGCCACCCGGCTACGTCGGCTACGAGGAGGGCGGCTCGCTGACGGAGGCAGTCCGCCGCCGCCCGTACCGCGTCATCCTCTTCGACGAGATCGAGAAGGCGCACCCGGACCTGTTCAACGTGCTGCTGCAGATCCTCGACGACGGCCGCCTGACCGACGGCCAGGGCCGCACCGTCGATTTCCGCAACACGATCATCATCATGACGTCGAACCTGGGCACCAGCTCGGAGAACAAGGGGACGTTCGGCTTCGTCACCAGCCGCGCCAGGGACGACGGCCAGCGCTCGGTGCGGCAGGAGCAGGTGGAGCGTGCGCTGCGCGAGGCGTTCCGCCCGGAGTTCCTCAACCGCATCGACGAGATCATCGTCTTCGAGCCGCTGACGGAGAACGAGCTGAAGCAGATCGTCGAGCTGATGCTCAAGGAGGTGCGCGAGCGCCTGGGCGACCGCCAGGTCGATTTCGAGGTAACGGAGGCCGCCAGGGACGAGCTGGTCCGCGAGGGCTACGACCCCGTGTACGGGGCCCGGCCGCTCCGCCGCACGGTGCAGCGCAAGATCGAGAATGAGCTGGCGCGCCGCATCCTCGCCGGCGAGTTCGGCGAGGGCGACATCATCCGCGTGGACTTCCGCGACGGCGCCTACGTCTTCGAGAAGGCCGGGACGGTGGAGCCGAAGCCGCAGCCCCAGCCGGCGGGCGTCGCCGGCTAGCGTCCGGCCGCCGCTGCGTCAGAATGGGCCCGCCGCCGCACAGGCAGCGGGCCCATCCCATGCCCGTGCGTGCGCCCGCGTCCACCGGGCCACGCCGGCCCGCCCGCAGATGCCGCCACGCCCTCGCCTCGTCTTCGTGTCTCCCCCTCCATCCGTCATCCGTCGCTCCGGCCGTCGCGCTTCACCCTTCGCCCGTTGCCCGTTGCCCTTGCACTCGCCCGGCTACGCGCAATCCGCGCACGCTCCGCCGTCGTATCGAAGCCGGTACCCCCGCAACTTCGTCTCCCCGCGCCCGACAGGAGGTCGGCCATGACTACGGACGTCAACCGGGAGCGCTCGCGGGCGAGCCTCATCCTGCGCCTGGTCGCCGTGGCCGCCGCGGCGTTCGCCGCCGCGGCGCTGGCCGATCGGGGCGACCGCGCGGACGCCGCCTTCCACTTCGCGGTCATCGACGAGGCGATGTTCGGCTACGGGGGCGACCCGGACATCCAGTACGTCGAGATACGCATGCTGGCGAGCGGCCAGAACATCACCAAGGCGTCGCGCCTGAGCGCCTGGAACGCCGACGGCAGCTTCTTTGGCGTCATCCTCGAGGTGCCGGGGAACGTGTCGGCCGGCATCAACAACGGCCGCTGGATCATGGCCACGCCGGACTTCGCGGCCGCCGCCGGCATCACGCCGGAGTTCACCTTCTCGCCGGTCAGCCTGCCCCCCACCGGCATGATCTGCTGGGGCGCGCCCGGTGTCGTCCCGCCGGACCCGCCCCTCTGGGACGCTACGCTGCCCGCGAACTACGTCGACTGCGTGCCGTATGGAGGCTACGCCGCGCCCAACATCCGCTTCGCGCCGGCCACGCCGTTCGGACTCGGCGACGGGGCGAACAGCCTCACGCGCCAGTCCGACACCGACAACACCTCCGTCGACTTCGTGCTGACGTGCCCGGCGCCGCAGGTGATCACCGGCGCCACCGGCTTCAACCACGACAACCACATCGACCTGCCGCCGAACCGCCCGTTCGACGACCTCACCTGGCCCAACTCCGACATCACCGGCGACAACTGCGGCGACGCCGACGACGATAACGACGGGCTCGCCGACGCGACCGAGACCGGCGGCGCCCCGTGCGCCAGCGCCTCCGCGCCCACCGACCCGCTGGCGGCCGACACCGACGGCGACCGCACCCTCGACGGCGCGGAGTGCATCTACGGCACCAACCCCAACGACCCGAACTCACGCCCGGCCGCCATCGTGGCGCCGGACGCCGACAGCGACGGCCTGCGCGACGACCTCGACCCCAACACCGCCAACGCCGACACCGACGCCGACGGCTTCCGCGATGGCATCGAGTTCCGGCACTACAGCTCCAACCCCGCGAGCACGAACACGGACGGCGATGTCTGCACCGATGGCAAGGAGATCGCCTCGGTCGATGGCAACAACGTCGTCAACTCGGCCGATCTCGGCGTCGTCGCCAGCGCGTTCGGCAACGCGACTACGCCGACCTACCTGGCGGCGTTCGACATCGATAAGAATGGAGCCGTCGGCGCCTCGGACCTGGGCCTGGTCGCCGGGCGCTTCGGCTCGTGCCCCTGACACGCCGCCACCCGGCGGAAGCAGCCAGCGAGCGGCGGACGCTGGTCGTCCGCCGCTCGCCCGTCCGCCGCCCGCAGCCGCAGTTCCCGCGCGGCACCTGAGACACCATCCGGGCGACCCGCGACCCGCGACCACCGACCAGATCCCCCATCTACACAGCAGATCCCCCACCCACGACACACGCCCCACGACCCACTACAATGCCGCCCGGCATCGAGATGGCCCTCACCCGGGCACGCACAGGGGAGGTACCAGTGGCTCTTGGTCTTCGTCGCGTCGATCACGTCAGCATGGCCGTCTGGAAGATCGACGACCAGCTTCCGTTCTTCACGCAGGTCTTTGGGTGGAAAGAAGCGGGGCGCTTCCGCAACGAGCAGGCCGGGTTCGCCGGCGTCGTGCTCGATGTGCCCGGCCCCG
>DATMAH010000314.1:0-2574 GCA_035583735.1 Dehalococcoidia bacterium | reverse complement strand
CATGACCGTGGGCGCGTCCCACCTGGGCCTCATCGCCTCAGCGTTCGGCAACTACGGGCTCCCGGTGCCCGCGGGCCAGGACTGGCGCGCCAACATGGACCTCGACAAGAACGGCGCCGTCAACGCGGGCGACCTCGGCCTCGCAGCCTCCGCATTCGGCAGCTGCCCGTAAGACTCCCGCGCTTGAGCCGATCCGGTTGTCCGTTGCGGCGCTCCGGCGTAGGATCGCCTCGCCCCGCGACGGTAGTTACCCGAAGGAGAGGGCGATGCGGCATGTCTCCCTGGCGGTCGCATGGGCGCTGGCCGGCGCGTTCGCCATGCTGGCGACGGCGGCGCTCGCCGGCGTCATCAGTGCGGGCGACATCGACCCGCCCGGCCCGCTGGGCTCGACGATGCAGTCGCTCGACGATCTGGTCCCCATCTGGCACCAGAAGCTCGACGCGACCGGCGGCTGCGGGTCGGAGCGCTTCACCTGCGTGCTCGACGGTGAGGGCGTGCTGGACCGCGAGACGGGCCTGGTGTGGCAGGGGGCGGCCGGCACGGCGGAAGGCGTGTGGGCGAACGCCGTCCGCGACTGCCTGGAGGCGACGACGGGCGAACGCCGCGGCTGGCGTCTTCCAGCTGCGGAGGAGCTGCTGAGCCTCAAGACGACGGACGCATCGGGCCTGCCCGCCGGCCATCCCTTCAGCGACGTGGTCGTCGACGGGTCCGTCCGCTACTGGTCGTCGACGACGGTGCCCGGGGACGGCCTGAAGGCCTATGGCATCACCTTCGGCCAGCTCAACCCCCAGGTGATCGGCAAGGACGTCATCGGAGCGCGCACATGGTGCGTGCGCGGCGGCTTCGGCCACGACGGGCACTAGCGCTCCGGCCTACTTCGCCAGCCGCTTCACCATCGCGATGTGCGGGATGCCGACTTCGTCGTACACGTCGCCGCTGGCGGTGTAGCCGTTGCGCTCGTAGAACGCGCGCGCCGTGAGCTGCGCGCTCAGCCGGACCTCCCGCACGCCGCGCGACGCCGCTTCCCGCTCCAGCGCGGCCAGCACGAGCGCCCCGACGCCGTTGCGGCGGCGCTCGCGCAGCACCGCCATGCGCCCGACCTTCGCGTAGCCATCGGCGATGACGAGGCGTCCCGCCCCGACCGGCTGGCGGCCATCGTACGCCACGCAGTGCACCGCCGACGCATCGAGTTCGTCGAGCTCCTCTGATCGCGGGATGCCCTGCTCATCGACGAAGACGGCGATGCGCACGGCGAACGCGTCGTCACGCTCTTCCGCGGTGGCGGCGATGCGCACGTCGATCACGCCGGGCGCGCCTTGCCGATGATGGCCGGCATCCAGGGCGCCAGCTTCATGCGGCGGATGTCCGTGATCTCGAAGCCGGCATCACGGATCGCCGATTCGGTATCGCGGTCGAGGCGGCAGCCGCCGCCGAACCAGCCCCATGCCGGCTGCATCACGCGCTGCACGCGCGCGAGCCGCGGCCCGCCGCGCACGTGTTCGATGAAGCGCAGCTCGCCGCCGGGACGCAGGACTCGGCGCAGCTCGGCCAGCGACCGCGGCACGTCGCCGACGGTGCAGAGCACCAGCGTCGAGACGGCGAAGTCGCAGGCGGAGTCCGGGAGCGGCAGCTGCTCCGCCGGCCCGAGCCGCAGGGCGATGGTATCGCGCGCAAGCCCGGCAAGCTTCTTCTCGGCGCGCTTCGCCATGTGCGGGTCCGGCTCGATGGCGACGACGCGCGCCGCCTCGGGGTAGTAGGCGAAGTTGGAGCCGGTGCCGGCGCCGATCTCGACGACGTCGCCCTGGAGGCCGGCGAGCAGGTCGCGCCGCAGCCGGCCGAACGCGCCGCGCTCCGAGCCGCGCGAGAGGACGTCGTAGAAGGCGGCGAACCAGCGGTGACCCTGCGGCTGTTCATCCATACGGACCCGCGGCGGCGTTACTGCATGTGGACGACGGAGACGCCCTTCGCCCAGAGGCCCTCGAGATTGTAGAAGCGCCGCTCGTCCGGCGCGAAGAGATGGACGATGGCGTCGCCGAAGTCGATCAGTACCCAGCCGGAGTCGGGCGTGCCTTCGACCCGGTAGGGGCGGATCCCTTCCTCGCGCAGGTCCCGGTCGAGCGAGTCGATCAGGGCGTTCATCTGGCGGGGATTGTTCGCCGTGGCGATGACGAACTGGTCGGTGAACGTCGAGACGGCGCTGATGTCCATCAGCACGATGTCTTCGGCCTGACGGTCGGAGAGGAGGTCGGCGATGCGCTGGGCGAGGTCGGCAGGCTCCAGAGGCGGCTCCGTGAGCGGGGACGTGCGGCTGGGACGAGTATATCACTGGCAGGCGCCCGCCCGGCCGGGTTACCGTGGGTGCATGGGAAGCAAGCGAGAGCGCGTCGTCGTCGCGATGAGCGGCGGTGTGGATTCGGCGGTCGCCGCGGGCCTGCTGGTTCGCGCCGGCTACGACGTCGTCGGCATCACGATGCGGCTGTGGACGCTCGAGGACCCCGGCGCGCCCGTCGGCAAGAAGCGCTGCTGCTCCGTCACCGATACGGACGACGCGCGCGCGGCGGCCGATGCGCTCGG
>DATMAH010000313.1:0-5811 GCA_035583735.1 Dehalococcoidia bacterium | reverse complement strand
GCACCCCGTTTCCCACCAGCCGCACCCCGCACCGACGCCACCGCGCCTCGCGGGCGCGCCACGGCGATCCCGGGCGATATCGCGCGCATCGCGACGATCGCCGCGCTACTGGCCATCGTGGCCGTGGGCGCCGCGCTGCGCCTGTCCCAGAACGTGTGGGACTCCGTCATCGTCGACGAGAGCCGCGGCCAGGTCGAGCAGAGCGCGCACCTGCATCCCGACGAGCGCTTCATCACGTCGATCCTCACGGAGCTGCACCCGCCGAGCAGCCCGGCCAACTACTTCGACACCGAGACGTCGGCGCTGATCCCCTACAACATCAAGCGCGGCGACGGGTCGTCGCAGAGCACGTTCGTCTACGGCACGCTGCCGCTGTACCTGACGAAGATGGTCTCCGCCGCCGCCGACTGGCCGTATGACGCCGTCGACAAGGCCACGTTCGGCAACGGCGATGGCGTCAACTCGGCGCTCGGCGCCCTCAGCGGCGGCCGCGTCGGGCTGCCGGAGCGAGAGTTCACGTCGTACGACCTGTACGTCCGCAGCGGGCGCTGGCTCTCGGCGATGTTCGACATCGCGACGATCGTCGTCGTCTTTCTGCTCGGCCGGCAACTCGGCGGGCGGCGGACGGGGCTGTTCGCCGCCGGCCTGTACGCCTTCGCGCCGTTCGCCATCCAGAACTCGCACTTCCTCATCGTCGACCCGTACGTCGCGTTCTTCGCGGCCGTCACCCTCTACTTCGCCGTGCGCTCGGCGAAGGACGGCGGGTGGCTGAACTTCGCGCTCGCCGGACTGGCGGCGGGCCTCGCGACAGCGTGCAAGGTGACGGCCGTCGCGTTGCTGCCCGTCGTCGTGCTCGCGATCGGCGTCCGTGCCTGGCCGGGGATCTGGCCGTACGTGGCGGACCTCTGGGCCGCCGACAAGGCGCGGCCAGATGCGCGTGACGGCAAGGCGCTCGACCGGTCGATCGCCATGCTCGCCGGCGGGTCGCTGCTCGCGCTGTTCGTCGCCTTCATCGCGTTCTGGGCGGCGATGCCCATGGCGTTCCGGCCGCCGAACATCCTGGACTTCTTCGCGCTGAAGGTGGGGCGGCTGGGGCCGGTGCCGACCGTGTACCCGGACGTCTTCAACCCGCACTGGCTGCAGGACCAGGTGAACCAGCAGGAGTTGCTGGGCGGCGCGGCCTTCCCGCCCAACGTGCAGTGGATCGGCCGCTCGAAGTGGATCTGGCCGCTGCAGCAGATGGTGATGTGGGGCATGGGCCCGGCGTTCGGGATCACGGCGTGGATCGGCGTCGGCTTCGCGGCCGCGTACGCCTACGTGAAGCGGGCGTGGGTCTGGCTGGTGCCGCTCTCGTGGGTGCTGGGCTACTTCCTGGTGATGGGCGGACAGTTTTCCCTCTACATGCGGTACTTCCTGCCGCTGTACCCGGCGCT
The DNA here is from genome assembly GCA_035583735.1 of Dehalococcoidia bacterium. Lineage (GTDB taxonomy): Bacteria > Chloroflexota > Dehalococcoidia > DSTF01 > JACRBR01 > DATMAH01. The sequence goes on along the minus strand of DATMAH010000313.1, from coordinate 4,378 downwards.
CGCGGTCTTCGCCGGCTTCGTGCTGCACAAGACGCTCGACTGGGCGACATCCGAGGAGCCGTTCGCCGTGCTCGGCCGGCTCTCGGGCCGGCTCTCGCCGCTGCGTCCCGCGTTGCCGGTCGCCGCGCGCGCCGGCGTCATCGCCGTCTTCGTCATGACGGTGCTCGCCGGGCTGGCGTTCTACAGCATCTACACGCGGCCGGTGACGCGCGCCGCCGCATCGATCTGGGTGTACGAGAACGTGCCGGAGGGCGCCTGCATCGGCCACGAGCACTGGGACGACCACGTCCCCTACTCGCAGCCCGCCGTCCCCGCCGTGAGCTACTGCGACGTCACGTTTGAGAACTACAACGTCGACACCGAGGCGAAGGTCACGGCGCTCCTCGACAAGCTCGACCAGGTCGACTACATCATCCCGTCCAGCACCCGCCTGACGACGACGATCCCGCGCGTGCCCGCGGTCTACCCGGTGACGTCACGCTACTACCAGGCGCTCGAGTCGGGCGAGCTGGGCTTCGAGCGCGTCGCGTCGTTCGAGTCGTTCCCATCGATCTTCGGCCGCGAGTTCAACGACATCGGCGCGGAGGAGTCGTTCCACGTGTACGACCACCCGCCGGTGTACGTCTACATGAAGACGGAGGAGTACTCGCGCGAGCGGGCGGTCGCGGTGCTGGGCGCCGACGCCTTCATCGAAGGCGTGCAGACGACGCCCGGGAACTCCGGCCAGAACGCGCTGCAGTTCCGCCCCGAGATCGCGGCTGAGCAGAAGGAAGGCGGCACCTGGACGGACATCTTCGATGCGGACGGGCTCACGAACCGCTTCCCGCTGCTGTCGTTCATCGTCGTCGCTGAGATCGCCGCGCTGGCGCTGGTGCCGCTTGCGTTCGCGACGTTCCGTGGGCTGCCGGACCGCGGCTACCTGCTGACGAAGCCGCTGGGCATCCTCGCGCTGGCCTACCTCGTGTACCTGCCGGCGAGCACCGGCCGCGTCGACTACTCGCGCTGGCTCATCCTGGCGGTGCTGCTGGCGATGGCCGCCGTCGGCATCGGCACCGCGTACGTCTGGCGCGGCGAGCTACGGAGCTGGTTCTCGCGGCACTGGCGGCTCGCGCTCGGCTTCGAAGCGGTGTTCCTGCTCGCGTTCCTCTTCTCGTACTGGGTGCGGTTGCAGAACCCCGATCTCTGGCACCCCGTACAGGGCGGCGAGAAGCCGATGGACCTCGCCTACTTCACGTCCGTCATCAAGACGACGGACCTCTCGCAGGGCGCGATCGACCCGTGGCACGCGGGCGGGTACCTCAACTACTACTGGTACGGGCAGTACATCGCCGCCACGCCGACGAAGCTCCTCGGCATCGTGCCGGAGGTGGCGTACAACCTGGTGGTGCCGCTGTTCTTCGCGCTGGCGTGCGCGGCCACGTTCTCGGTCGCCTACAACCTGTGCGAGGGCACGCGGCAGCTCATGCGGGAGCGGCGGCCCGGTAGCGCGACGATGAGCGCCCGCGGCCCGATCATCGCCGCGCTGTTCGCGGTGTTCCTGGTGATGTTCGCCGGCAACCTGCGCGCCGTCGACTACCTGGAGCAGCGGTTCGAGACGGTGAGCCCCTGGGACTCCAGCATCCCCGTGCTGGGCGGCATCCTCACCATCGCCGGCGGCTTCTACGAGGCGGCGTTCGGCGACGCGTCGTTCCGCGACCTCGTCTACGGCTACAACTGGTGGGACCCCAGCCGCGCGCTGAGCATCGTCCCCGGCCAGCACAACACCGTCACGCCGATCACGGAGTGGCCGTTCTGGACGTTCCTGCTCGCCGACCTGCACGCCCATCTCATCGCCATCCCGTTCTCGCTCACGGTGCTGGGCGTGGCGCTGGGCGCGGTGATGAACTACACGCGCCTCAACGCTGCCGGCGCGCGCGGCGAGGACCGCCGCGCGCGAGAGCTCGCGAGCTGGGCGATCGTCGTCGTGGTCGCGCTCATCGTCGGCGCGCTGCGGTGGATCAACTCGTGGGACTACCCGCCGTTCCTGCTGCTGGGCGCCGCCGCCATCCTCTTCGGCGAACGCGCCAAGGAGGGCACGTTCAACGGGCGCGCGTTCGCGCTGGCGCTGGCCAAGATCGGGGTGATGGGCGGGCTATCGTACGTGCTCTTCTATAACGTCGCCAAGAACTACAGCCAGGCGTACGACAGCGTCATCCAGTCCGACCAGACGACGGCCCTCGGCGACTACCTGAGCCACTTCGGCGTGCTGGTGTTCTTCATCTTCGCGCTCGTCGCGTTCTCGCTCAGCCGGGCCATCACGCGCACGAACTGGATCAGATGGGTGTTCTTCGGCAGCACGCGGACGCGGCAGCCGGCGCAGACGCTGCCGGTGCTGCTGGCGCTGGCGCTGGCGGCGGTGGCCTTCATCTGGGCCGGCACGCTGCAGCGCTGGGGCGTCACCTTCTTCGCGATCGCCGGCCTCCTCGCCGTGGCGATCGCGGCCGCGCGCGAGGTCACGCGCCCTTCGCCGATAGCGCCGCTGCTGCTCTTCGTCTACGCGCTCATCGGCCTCGGCCTGGGGCTCAGCGGCGGCGTCGAGATCATCACGCTCGAGGGCGACATCGGGCGGATGAATACGGTGTTCAAGTTCTACCTGCATGTCTGGATGGTCTGGGGCGTCGCCGCGGCGTTCGGCGCCTGGTACGTCTTCGGCGTCATGCGGCCGCAGGAGCGCTTCCTGCGCAGGCTCGGCGCCCTCAACGCGACGGCGGTGCTGGCGCCGAGATACGCGCTTGCCGCCATCGGTGTGCTGCTGGTGGCGCTGACGCTGGTCTATCCCTACTTCGGGACGCGCGCCCGCATCCACAACCGCTTCAACCCGGCGCAGGGCGCCGGCAACGACGGCCTGGCCTTCATGGAGGAGGGCGGCATCTACAACAACTTCAACCCCGAGACCGAGCAGGGCGGCGAGCACAACATGCAGCACACGCGCGACGCCATCAACTGGGCGCGCCAGAACCTCGAGGGCTCACCCACCACGTTCGAGGCGATCGGCCCGTCGTACCGCAGCCTCGGCAGCCGCTTCTCCATTTACGCCGGGCTGCCCACCGTCATGGGCTGGGGCTTCCACCAGTCGCAGCAGCGCAACCTCTTCACCTCCACGGTGCAGAACCGCGAGCGCGACGTCTATGAGTTCTACTCGACCGAAGACCCGTTCCGCGCCCGGCATCTCATCAAGAAGTACGACGTCGACTACGTGATCGTCGGCGACGAGGAGCGCTTCAACTACCCGGAGAACGGGCTCAAGAAGTTCGAGGACGGCCTCGGCGGCTTCCTGGAACTGGTGTACGAGAACCCCAGCATCCAGATCTGGCGCGTGATCCCCGAGGACGAGCTCGGGGACGCCGCCGCCCGTGCCCCTCGCTGACGTGCCCTTCGACCGCACCCTGATCCCGAATCCGTGGCCGAGCGCGCATGCGGCCAGCGTCGTGGCGCTGCCGGGCGGCCGGCTCCTGGCGTCGTGGTTCGCCGGCAGCCACGAAGGCGCGCCCGACGTCGCCATCGTGACGGCGGCGTTCGACGGCGAGCGCTGGAGCCAGCCCCGCGCCGTCGTCGACACGCCCGGACACCCCGACGGCAACTCCGTGCTGTGGGTCGATCCCGCCGGCGTCCTGCGCATCTGGTACGTGACGATGGAGGGCCGCGGCTGGGCCATGTGCCCCGTGCGCGAGCGCCGCTCGCACGACGGCGGTGAGACGTGGTCAGATGCGGCGTACGTGCGCCAGAAGCACGGCTGGATGGTGCGCAACGAGCCGCTGTTCCACGCCGGCCGCGTGCTGATGCCGATGTACGACGAGCGCGACTGGACGGCGTTCGTGCTGCACTCGGAGGACGGCGAGACGTGGACGCGCTCGCCGAAGGTGTACGAGAAGGGCACCGGGCTCATCCAGCCCGCCATAGCACCGACGGGCGACGGCCGGCTGCTGATGCTCCTCCGCAGCACCGCCGGCGCGGTGTACGCCGCCCGCTCGCTTGACGAGACGGGCACGGCGTGGACGGCGCCGCAGCGGACCGCGCTGCCGAACCCGAACAGCGCCGTCGAGTTGATCCGCCTCGATTCGGGCGCGCTCCTGTGCGTCTGCAACCCCACGGCGCGCGGCCGGACGCCGCTCCGCGTCGCGCTGTCGGACGACGACGGCGTCACCTGGCCGCGCTGGCGCGACATCGAGTCGGAGCCGGGCGAATACTCCTATCCGGCGGCGATGCAGGCGGCGGATGGTGTCGTGCACCTGCTGTACACGCACCGGCGCCGGGCCATCGCCCACGCGCAGCTCACCGAGGGATGGGTGCGCGGCGGCGCGCCGCACGGCGCGGTGTAGGCCGCACGGCGCGGCGTAGG
>DATMAH010000312.1:0-8774 GCA_035583735.1 Dehalococcoidia bacterium | reverse complement strand
TGAAGGGCGTCGGCGTCGCGTTCGGGACGATCGACGCGGACTACCGGGGCGAGGCGTTCGTGACGATGTGGACGTTCGGCGGCGTCGAGCGCTACGAGTTGCAGCCGGGCGACCGCATCGCGCAGCTCGTGGTGGCGCGGCTCGCGCCGGTGGAGGTGGTGGAGGTGCAGGAGCTGACGCCGTCGTCGCGCGGCGATGGCGGCCACGGCTCGACGGGGCGGTAGCGGGCGGCCAGTTCGTCGGCGCGCGTTTGCCGGGGCGGCGCGGGCGCTGATAGACTTCGGGTGGATCCGGACTGCGAGTCGGGCTCTGCGCCGGCCAGCGGCGCAGGGCGTTTTTTCGCCAGCCGGACGACGCGTGGTGGGCGTGGCCTAGCGGTTAAGGCGCCAGGTTGTGGCCCTGGAGATCGAGGGTTCAAATCCCTTCGCCCACCCCACTTCTCCCCTTCCACCATCCCCAGAGGTCGCATGACGTCGCAAGAACAACCTCCGCACGGTGAGCCGCCGCAGGAGCCCTCGCCGGGCGCGGACGCGCCGGACGCCGCGACCCGTGAGGCGCATACCACTCGCAGCGGCTACGAGTACACGATCGTCGATGAGGCGGCGGCGGAGACGCCTGGCACCGATGGCGCATCCGGCCCACGCGCGCGCCGCGGCGTCCCAATGGCGATCGCGGCGGCGGCGGTGGTGCTGGCGGCAGCGGCCGCGGGGCTGGCGACCTGGTTCGTCACCGGTGGGGGCTCCGGGGACGACGATCACGTCAACCAGGGCGTGAGCAACCTGCTGACCGCGTTCGGCCAGGACCAGCAGTTCAACAGCACGCGATACGAAGGCCGGGAGCCGCCCGGGTTTCCGGATGTGCCGCGATACGGGGGCGCGGACGTCGTGGCATCGGTGCTGCAGGTGCAGGAAGGCGATGCTTCGTACCTGGTGGTGTACGACACGGACGACGACCGCGAGGACGTGACGGCGTTCTACCGCGACGCGTTCGACGAGGACCCGTGGCAGGTGGAGCAGGGCCAGGACAGCGAGTCGTCGACGCTGTTCCAGTTCAGCAACATCGAGGACGCCGACATCGAGGGCATCGTGCTGGTGACGGACTCGAAGGACGCGGACCTCACGACGATCATCGTCAGCGTGCAGGAGGTGGCGGGGGCGCCGGACGACGCGGAGGACTTCGCGCCGGGTGAGGCGCGCAACGCGCCGGAAGGCCTGCCGGAACTGCCCGTGGTCGAGGATGCCGTGCTCGTGCAGTCGGCGTTCCAGCGGCAGGCGGGCGGACGGCTCTTCGCGCTGTCGTACCTCTCGCAGGACGACACGGACGTGATCCTGGACTTCTACCGCGCGGATCTCGAGGACCGGGGCTACACCGTGGAGGACCTGCCGGCGGAGAACGCGCCGCCCGGTGGCGCCGGCATCGGCTTCCAGCACGAGGCCGATGGCATCACCGGCACCGTATCCGTGAGCGACTTCCCGGTGGACGACGCCTACCGGCAGATCGAGGTGCAGGTGAGCGTGGGGGCGGACGGGGGCCCGTGACGGCGGCGATGCTAGACTGCGAGTACGCGCGCCCGTAGCTCAGCGGATAGAGCATCGGTCTTCGGAACCGAGGGTCGGGGGTTCGAATCCCTCCGGGCGTGCCAGGTTTTGCACAGCAAAGAGCAAAGGGGCAAAGGGCAAAGAGCAAGGGCGGCTAACGGTAAAGGGCGGAAGGGTGTGGAGTGCGGGCTTGGCCCGCGCTTTTGATTCGTGCCGCGTGCCTCTAACGACAGCGAATAGCCGCAGAAAATCGAGATGCGGGCTGTCACAACGCGCTTTCGCTTCTGGCGAGGGGTCGCCGCCGTCGATCAGTTGGTGGCGGTGACGGCGTGGCGGGGGCGCTCGCCCGGGCGCTGGTCGAGGATGGCGCGGAGGAAGGCGCGGACGGCGTCGACGTCGGGGAGGCCGTAACGCGCCGCGGACGGCCCGCGGCCCACCTTGATCGTGAGCGCAGACGGCATGGCGGCGAAGAGGTCCTCGTCGGTGCGGTCATCGCCGATGGCGACGATCGTCGCGTCGCCGGGCGCGTCGTCGAGCAGCAGCGGGGCGATGGCGCCCTTGTGCACACCCTGCGTCCGCACCTCCACGACCTTGTTGCCCACCAGCACCTCAACCGGTGCGTTGCTGAGCAGCTCGCCAAGGAGGAGGCGCAGCTCCTTCGCCTGGTGCTCGCCGTAGTCGTCCTGCGCGACGAAGTCGGCGGTGACCATGCGGTAGTGCCAGGCGAGGCCGGCCGACTTCTCCTCGATGAAGCTGCCGGGCGTGGACTCGACGAACTGCTCCATGATGCCGCGCACCTTGTCCTTCCAGTCGAGCGAGACCTCACGCAGGCGGATCCAGTCGTGCGCGGGTGATAGGCGCGACCAGAGCCCGTGCTCGGCGTGGAGGCCGAGCGGCAGGGCGCCGAGCCAGCGTTCGAGCGAGCGGCGCGAGCGCCCGGAGACGACGTGGACGCGCGTGTTCGGCCGGTGGGCCAGCGCGTCCAGCGTGGTGAGGATCTCGCGGTCGGGGATCGCCTGGTCCGGCGTCTCGGCGAAGGGGACGAGCGTGCCGTCGTAGTCGAGGACGAGCTCGAGGTAGCCGGCGGCGCGGATGTCGTCGATGAGCGTGCGGGCGTCTGGGCGGCGGCTGCCCGTGGCGACGGGGTCGTGCTCGTGGACGGCTTCCAGGGTGTCGATGAAGGTCATCGCCCAGAGGTTGACGTCGTGCGTCATGACGTGATCGCGCAGGCGCCGCATGCGCGCGCGGCGTTCGCCGTCGGGCATGGTGAGGGCGCGCCGGATGAGGCCGGCCATGCGGTCGACGTCATACGGGTTGATGTGGAGGGCATCGCCGAGCTCGGCGGCGGCGCCGGCGAACTCGCTGAGGATGAGGACGCCGTCCTCATCGACGCGCGAAGCGACGAACTCCTTGGCCACGAGGTTCATGCCGTCGCGCAGTGGAGTGACGAGCATGACGTCGGCGGCGCGGTAGAGCGCGGCGACCTCCGTCTCGGAGTGGGCGCGGTAGATGTTGTGGATGGGGACGGAGGTGGCGGTCGCATAGGTGCTGTTGATGCGCCCCACCATTTCGTCGATGCGGCGGCGGAAGCGGTTATAGGCGTTGACGTTGTCGCGCGAGGGTACGGTGACCTGGATGTAGCGCAGCTTCCCGCGCAGCGAGGGCTCCATCTCGAAGAGGCGCTCGATCGCCATCATGCGCCGCGGAATGCCCTTCGTGTAGTCGAGGCGGTCGATGCCGAGAATGATCTTCTTGCCTTCGGCGTCGCGCCTGATCTCGGCGGCGAGGCGCTCGACCTCTTCGTCGTAGGCTCGCGACGCCCAGGCCGCCGCGTCGATGCCCATGGGGAAGACACCGAGACGGACGTCGCGTTCCTCGTGGCGGATGCGGTCGACGTCCACCTCGAAGCCGAGGACGCGCAGCATCGACGTCGCGAAGTGGCGCAGATAGGAAGGCGCATGGAAGCCGATGAGGTCGGCGCCGAGCATGCCGCGCAGCAGTTCCTCGCGCCACGGGAGCACGCTGAAGACCTCCGATGACGGGAAGGGGATGTGGAGGAAGAAGCCGATGCGGGCATCGGGGAGGAGTCTGCGGAGCATCGCCGGCAGCAGCGCCAGGTGATAGTCGTGCACCCAGATGAGGTCGCCCGGGCGGTACTGGTCGGCGACGACGCGGGCGAACTTCTCGTTGACGGCGCGGTACGTCTCCCAGCTCCGGGTGTTGGCGGGGAGCTCATCGAGGAGATAGTGGAAGAGCGGCCAGAGGACGCCGTTGGAGATCTCCTCGTAGAAGCCACGCAGCTCGCGGCGCTTGAGATGGACGGGGACGGTGCGCAGCTCGGCGAGGCGCTGGTCGAGTTCTTCGCGGCGGCGCGCGTCGAGGTTCGGCGAGTCGCCGGGCCAGCCGATCCAGAGGCCGCCGGAGCGTTCGTGCGGGCCACGCAGGCCGGTGGCGAGACCGCCGGACGATGCTTCGACATGGATGCGGTCGTGGTCGTAGCGGGCGGTGACGGGCAGCCGGTTCGAGACGAGTAGCAGGCGGGACACCATAGACTCCTTCCGGTTCTCGCTCCTGCCGCAGACGAGGCGCGGCATCGCAGGGACAAGAAAAAGGGCAGGGAAACGACCCTGCCCCTCCGGAGCGTCGTTCCCTCTCACGGCCTGCGAGGTTAGCTGACGGGTTCGGTCTGAGAAGGCTGACCTACTCGCTTTCGCGAGATTCACCCCGAACGATGGTTCCCCCGCTCCGCACGTGCGGATTCGGCCCTCTGTCGTACTCGGTCGGGGCGATTATACCAAAACAGCTCGGCGCGCGGCACCGGTTGACGAACGTGCGTTCGGACTCTTATACTCGCACGCCGTACACGTGTTCGGATCGGAGGCTGGATGCCCATCGAGCAGGCGCTGCGGGCGCTGCGGGACGACCCTGAGCTCACGGGCGACGAGGCCACGCGCTCCGGCTTCGTCGAGTGGCGGGAGCTGCCCGCGCGCGAGGCGCGGTATGCGCCGTTCCCGGCCACCGCGTCCTCGATGCTGGTGGAAGCGCTGCGCCGGCGAGGAATCGATCGGCTCTACACGCACCAGGCGCAGGCGTTCGCGGCGGCGGCCCAGCAGCGGAGCTTCGTCGTCGTGACGCCGACGGCCTCCGGCAAGACGCTCTGCTACAACCTGCCGGTCCTGCAGTCCATCCTCGATGACGCCGAGTCGCGGGCGCTGTACCTCTTCCCGACGAAGGCGCTGGCGCAGGACCAGATGCACGAGCTGCACGCGCTGATCGCGGAAGCGGGCGCGGACATCCGCACGTTCACCTACGACGGCGACACGCCGGGCGACGCGCGCCGCAACGTGCGCGAGGCGGGGCACGTCGTCGTCACGAACCCGGACATGCTGCATACAGGCATCCTGCCGCACCACACGAAGTGGGTGAAGCTGTTCGAGAACCTGCGTTACGTCGTGATCGACGAGCTGCACCAGTACCGCGGCGTGTTCGGCAGCCATGTCGCGAACGTGATGCGGCGTCTGCGGCGCGTGTGCCGCTTCTACGGCTCCGACCCCGTCTTCATCTGCTGCTCGGCGACGATCGCGAACCCGGCGGAACTGGCGGAGCGGATCACGGGCGCGCCGGTGGCGCTGATCGACGACAACGGGGCGCCGGCCGGCCCGAAGGTGGTGGCGGTGTACAACCCGCCCGTGGTGAACCGCGAGCTGGGTATCCGGGAGAGCAGCGTCGGCGCGGCGCGGCGGATCGGCGAGCGGCTGCTGCGGGCGGGCGTGCAGACGATCGTGTTCGCGCCGTCCCGGGTGCGGGTGGAGCTGCTGGTCCGGCACCTGCGCGACGGCCTCGCGCGCGCGCCGGGGCGGGCGGTGGGGCCCGACGTGGGGCCACGGGCTATCGAGGGCTATCGCAGCGGCTACCTGCCGAGCGAGCGGCGCGCGGTCGAACGCGGGCTGCGGGAAGGGCGGATCCGCGGCGTCGTCGCCACGAACGCGCTGGAGCTTGGCGTGGACATCGGCGGGCTGGACGCCGCCGTGCTGACGGGCTATCCGGGCACGCTGGCGAGCGCGTGGCAGCAGATGGGGCGCGCCGGCCGCCGGAACGCGCTCTCGCTGGCGGTGGTCGTCGCGTCGTCGTCGCCGCTGAACCAGTACGTGGCGGCGAACCCGGAGTATCTGTTCGAGGCGACGCCAGAGGCGGGGCTCGTGGATCCGGACAACCTGCTGGTGCGCATCAGCCACATCAAGTGCGCCGCGTTCGAGGTGCCGTTCGAGGAGGGCGACGACTTCGGCCCGCAGACGGCCGAACTGCTCGACCTGCTGGCCGATGAAGGCGTGCTGGTGAAGGCCGGCGGCCGCTATCACTGGATGACGGAAGCGTTCCCGGCCGAGGGCGTGAGCCTGCGCTCGGCGGCCATCGACAACTTCGTGGTGATCGAGCAGGGGGCGAAGCCGCGCGTGATCGGCGAGGTGGACCGGCCGTCGGCGCCGCTGCTGCTCCACGAAGAGGCGATCTATATGCACGGCGGCCAGCAATACCACGTCGACCGGCTGGACTGGCACGAGAAGAAGGCGTATGTGCGCAAGGTGGACGTCGACTACTACACGGACGCGAACCTGGCGGTCGACCTGGAGGTGCTGGAGTCGTTCGAGCGGGCGCCCGCGCCTGGCTGCGAGGTGGACCACGGGGAGGTGGCGGTGCGCGAGGTGGCGACGATCTTCAAGAAGCTGAAGCTGGACACGAACGAGAACGTGGGCTGGGGGAAGATCAGCATCCCGGAGGAGAGCCGGCACACGACGGGCTACTGGTTCGCGCTGGACGGCGGGACGGCGAGCGAGCTGCCGCGGGGAGCGCTGCAGGACGGCATGTGGGGGATGGCGTACGCGCTGCGGCACCTGGCGCCCATCTTCCTGATGTGCGACCCGCGTGACCTGCAGGCGGTGGCGCAGATGCGTTCGCCCTTCACGGAAGCGCCGACGCTGTTCCTGTACGAGAACCAGCCGGGCGGCGTGGGCATGGCCCGCCGGTTGTTCGAGATCCACGGCGACCTGATGCGGGCGGCCCGGCGGCTGGTGGAGGACTGCCGCTGCCGCTCGGGATGCCCCGGGTGTGTCGGGCCATCGGTGGGGGAGCACGGCACGAACAAGACCGCCGCGCTCGCGCTGCTGCGGCGGCTGGCGGCGTGATGGGGACGCCGGCATCGCGCTCGGTGGCGCTCGACCGGCTGAGGCGAGCCGTGGCCGACGCGACGGCGAGGAGCGGCGGGCCCCCGGCCGTCCGCAGGCCGCCTCGGCCGCTCGAACGCGAACTGCCACCCATCGACCGCATCCTGGGCGGCGAGTGGCACGAGACCGATGCGGGCCGCGTGTTCGCGCGGGACGAGTGGTTCCCCCTGGGTCACCTGCACGGCGACAAGCCGCTGGCATCGGTGGCGCGCGCTGATAGCAGGGTGCTCGGCCGGCTGGCGCGCCTGGAATCGCGGCTGCAGCCGCACCGGCTGGCGTACTTCGACATTGAGACGACGGGGCTGGCCGGCGGGTCGGGCACGTACATCGTCGTCGCCGGGCTGGGATCGTTCGAGATCGCCGGCGAGGGCGTGCCACCGGCGTTCCGGCTGCGCCAGTACTTCCTGGCGGACGTCGGGTCGGAGCGCGCGATGCTGGCGATGCTGGCACGCGATCTTGGGCGGTTCGATGGCCTGGTGACGTACAACGGGCGCGCGTTCGACGTGCCGTGCCTGGACGTGCGGCTGACGATGGCGCGCGTGCCGTCGCCGTCGCGCGAGCTGGCGCATATCGACCTGCTGCATGCGGTGCGGCGGCTGTACCGGCACCGGATGCCGGCCTGCCGGCTGGCGGAGGCGGAGCGGCGCCTGCTGCGGCTGCACCGGCCGGACGATATCCCCGGATGGCTGATCCCGTCGCTCTACTTCGACTATCAGCGGCTTGGGCGGGCGGCGCCCTTGCGCGCCGTACTGCGACATAACGCGGATGATGTGCTCTCGATGGTAGGAGTGCTGACGGTGCTGGCGCGTCTCATCGCGGGCGATGCGGAGGACGCGGAGGACGTAGCGGCGGTGGCGCGCTGGTGGGAGCACGAAGGTGACGATGAGCGCGCGCGCACGCTGTACCGCGAGGCGCTGCCGTGGCTCGAAGGCGGCGACGACTGGGACTGGGTGGCGGCGCGCTATGCGTCGCTGTGCAAGCGGGCGGGCGAGCGCGAGGAAGCGGCGCGGGTCTGGCGGTTGTTGTGGGCTCGGGGGGACCGGACGGCGGGCCTGGAGCTCGCGAAAGACCTCGAGCACCGTCGCCGCGCACCGGGGGAGGCGGCCGCCGTGGTGGAACGCCTGCTCGATGGGGCGAGGGGCGCGGAGGCGGAGACGCTGCGCCACCGACTGGAGCGTCTTCAGGGAAAGTCCAAGGTTCGATAGCAGCGGCTTAACATACGTAACGATTTCTGTTACCTATACTCGCGTCACCCTACGTCTCAACGCCGAACGGTCTAGCTCTCGGGCTGGATGCCCGCACAGAGCCTAATCATCGCTGCTGACTGCGTCGCAGCCTGAGACAGGGTGCCCTTCATGCGAGTGCGTCTCATCGTGCTGGCGGCGATCGCCGCTTCGCTTGCGGTCGTCGCGCTGGTGCGCAGCCTGCCGGCGTCCGCCGTCACGCCGTCGGACGCGGATGTGAACTCCGACGGCATCGTGGATGGCCGCGACCTGTACGGAGCGGCGCACCAGCGGAACGAAGACACGGACGTGAACGGAGACGGCGTCACGAACTCGGCCGACCTGGGCTGGATCGCGCACTACTACGGCGAGCGGCCCGGGCTGACGACGCCGACCGCCACCGCCCCCGCGAGCGGGCTGCGCCTGCTGCTTATCGGAGACGCGAGCGAGGCGTATACCGTCCGTGCGGACGTGCCGGAGGCATGGGGGAGTGTGCGCGTCGCGTTCGAGGTGGACGGGGGGTACTTCCGGACGGAACGCTACGAGCCACACTTCCTGTTCGGTGATGACGGGATCGGCCCCTGGCTGGACACCCTCGGGCCGGGCACCCATACGGTCGTGGCGCGCGCATACAGGGCGTCGGACGGCTCCGAGCTGGGGAGCGCGACCATGACCGTGGGCGGGGCGCCGCCGCCTCCCGCACCGACGCCCACGGCCACGTTCTCGGTGACGGCGACCGCCACCCACACGAGCACGCCGACGCCCACGCAGGCGCTGGCCACGGCAACGAGCAC
>DATMAH010000311.1:0-6712 GCA_035583735.1 Dehalococcoidia bacterium | reverse complement strand
GAGGCGGTCGGCGGCCTGTGCGACCTGCCGCAGGTACTCGATGCGGGGAGCGCGTGCGTGCGAGGCGCCCCCGCGCCTGGCGGGGTCCGGGAAGAAGTCGAGGACGGACCGGCCGTCGCCGGACGTGGGGAGAAACCAGTGGACGTCGAGCGGGCGCTGGCCGGGCATGGGGGAAGGATGGTGGGCGGGGGCGTGCGGGGCAAGGGAGGCCGCGGGAATTGGTCTTTGGAGGCAACAGACAACAGACAACAGGGGCGGCGGTCTTCGGAGGGCGGACCGTGGAGGGATGAAGGAGAAGGGATGAAGACGGCGGAAGGAGGAGGGGCGGCGGAGCGTGTGCGACGACGACGCGCGAGCCGGGGCCCGCGCTTTCGTGTTGGTGCGCTGCGGTGGGGGTTGTCGCCCGGCGCTACTTCTTCTTGGCGGCGCGGGCGGCCTTCGCCGCTTCGGACTTTTGCATGCGCTTGGTGAAGCGCTCGACGCGGCCGGCGGTGTCGACGATGCGCTGCTGCCCGGTGAAGAACGGGTGACAGTTGCTGCAGATCTCGACGTGCACGTCGGGCCTGGTGCTGCGCGTCTGCCAGGAGTTACCGCACGCGCAGTGGACGGTGGCGACCACGTAATCGGGGTGGATGTTCGCTTTCATAGTCGTTGTCAGTTCCCGGTGGTTGTCAGATAGTTGTCAGTTCACAGTCTCCAGTTCACAGATCGCGGGGCGCCGAGGCGGTCCGCAACGTGCGACCGGATGTATCAGGATGGGCCGGGGGCGCCGGCGTAGACGCTGACCTGCTTGCGGCGGTTCTTCGCGTACGGCTCGAACTTCACGACGCCTTCGGCGAGCGCGTAGAGCGTGTGGTCGCGGCCGACGCCGACGTTGCGGCCGGCGTGGAAGCGGGTGCCGCGCTGGCGGAGGATGATGGTGCCGGGCAGCACGAGCTCGCCGTCGGCGCGCTTGACGCCGAGGCGCTTGGAGTTGCTGTCGCGTCCGTTCTTGGAGCTGCCGACGCCTTTCTTGTGGGCCATTGGTCTGGGTCCTTGGTCGTTCGTCGCTGGTCGTTAGGGTCGCTGTCAGTCTACCAGTCGCGTCTACTCGTCCTTCTTGCGGCGGGTGCGCTTCGGCTTCTCGGCCGGCGCTTCCGCTTCCGCGGTTGGCGCTTCCGGCTCGGCCGCCGCTTCCGGCGCGCTGTCGCCGTCTTCGCCGGGGACGCCGGCGACGGCTTCGGCGCCGGTGACAGGCGCGGCTGCTTCGGCTGCCTTGCGGCGGCCGCGGCGGCCCTTCGGCTCGGCCTCGGCTTCGGCCGGGGCCTGGGCGGCGGGGCGCTCCTGCTTCGGCTTCGGCTGCTGGCCGGGGGCGAGGATGTCGTCGATGGTCAGCAGGGTGTAGTGCTGGCGGTGGCCGGTCTTCTTGCGGGAGCGGGTCTTGGCCTTGTAGCGGAAGACGACGACCTTCTCGGCGCGGCCCTGCTCGGCGATGGTGCCGAGGACGCGGGCGCCCGCGACGGTGGGGGCGCCCAGGGTGACGTCGGCGCCTTCGCCGAACATGAGGACGTCGCCCAGCTCGACGCTGGCGCCGACATCGCCGGGGAGGCGGTCGACCCGCAGGCGCTGGCCTTCGGTCACGCGGTACTGCTTGCCCCCGGTGCGGACGACGGCGAACACGGGACTCCTCCTGATGGACAATAACAATGCCCGCCGCTCGGCAGGCGCTGAGCATTGTAGCGGCGGCCCGTGCGCAGGGGAAGGACGTGGCCCGGTCCGCCGGAGGACGGAGGACGGCGACCCGGACGGGGACGGCCGAGGGAGCGGCGGGCGGCGCGGGCGGCCCTGAAGCGGCGCTGCGTGGATCGGGAGGAGCGACCCGGCGCCGCGACCCGGGTGGAGACCCCTAAAGCGGCGTGGGTGCTGGGCCGAGCATCCCTTAGGTGCGGGCGCCCGGCGCGGCGTGTTCGCGGTGGTGCGTGGCGCGGCCGCACCTGCACGACGTGCTGCGGTTGGCGGCTGAGAGGCCGGGACGGGATGCCGGGTCTCGCGAGTGAGTGCGGCGCACGGGCATGCGCGGCGCTCGCGGGAGGTGCGCGGTGAATCTGCTGCGCGAGACGGTCCGGCGGCTGCGCCGGGCGGGCGGCGAAGACGGTATCACGGGCCTCGAGACGGCGATCATCCTGATCGCGTTCGTGGTGGTGGCCGCCGTCTTCGCGTTTGTGGTGCTGAGCACGGGGCTCTTCAGCTCGGAGCGGGGCAAGGAGGCGGTGTACGCCGGCCTGGCGAAGACGCGCAGCACGATGACGCTATCGAGCGGCGTCATCGCGCTGGCCAACCCGGGGCTGACGCAGGTGGACACGATCGAGTTCGACCTGACGCTCGCCGCGGGCGGCGACACGGTGAACCTGGACCCGACGGCGACGAGCAACAGCACCGTCATCAGCTACATCGACGCGCAGAACGTGATCGTGGACGTGAACTTCACGACGGTGCCGATCCGCGGGAACGCCAACCTGCTGCTGGAGCCGGGCGAGCTGCTGCGCGTGACGATCGACCTGGCGGCCGAGGGCCTGACGGTGGGGCCAAACGCATCGTTCTCGCTGGAGGTGAAGCCGCCGACCGGGTCATACCTGATCATCCAGCGCACGGTGCCGCCGGCGCTGGTCGAGGTCAACAACCTGAATTAGGGGTTGGTGGTCGGTGGTCGGCGGCGGGCGGGCCGACAGCGGACAACAGACAACAGGCCGCCGTTAGTCGTCCACATCTGGGACATCGATGGTGGGCGGCGGGTAGGCTGGCGCGTCACGGCGATAAAGCCCGGGGCCGAGACAGTGCGCGGGCTGAAGGCCCGCGCTACTGGTGTGCCGCCAGCTCGCCGGACTCGGGAAGCGTGCCCGTCGCTCCGAGGAGGCGCGATGGTCCGTCAGCCGGGAGAGGGTTCGCGGCGGTGGAGCGGCGCGCGGGAAAGAGGCTCGGTCAGGGCGGGGCCGGGCTGCCAGGGGGTGCCGAGCAACGGGAGCACCCAGCGGTCGAGGCCGATCCAGCCGGCAACCTTCCAGCCGAGGAGCACGAGGACGGCGATGATGAACATCACGGGGTTCGTGCTGGCGCTGCCGGCGAGCAGGAAGTTGAAGTTCATGGTCGCGCCGGCGAGGGCGGCGATGCCGGTAAAGAGGCCGACGATGAGGCCGAGACCCACGGCGACTTCGCCGAGAGCGATCACCCACGCCATCCAGGTGTACCACTCGTGGTCGATCATGAACTGCAGGAAGTCGCGGTACCAGTCGTAGCGGATCTGGCCGCGGCCGCCCTCGACGGTGACGGCGCGCTCCCAGAATGAGCGGAGGCTCTGGCCGTCCTGGCCGTCGACGGCGATCCAGCGGCTGTCGCCGTAGACCTTTCCCCAGCCGGAGAGCAGCCACTGGTAGCCGAGGTAGAGGCGCGCGATCAGCCAGAGCGGCGCCATCCAGGTATTGCCGAAGATGAAGCTGATGATGGAGGGGTCGTGGAGGTCGCGGCGGCGGAAGGCGTTCTCGAGGATGGCCATGGCTATTCACCCTCCTCTTGCGGCGTGAAGACGCGCTGGGTGACCGCTTCGCCGATCGCCCAGGCGATGACGACGGCGACGAGGATGGGGATGAAGGCGAGGACCTGGTTGTCGTCGCCCCAGTACTCGACGACGAAGAGGGCGAGGGCGGCGACGCCGACCCATGCGGCGACGCCAAGGAGAAGTACGAGCGCTTTTTCCATGCGGCGATCCTTTCCGCTTCCAGGACAGGGTAGCCGTGTCCTGCGTATGCATGATACGACGGCGGGCGTCCAGACGAAGCGGCGATGTAAACGCAACGGAGGGGCGCAGCGTGTTACGAGATTGTGGTGTCGATGATGTGGTGGATGCCGGACGCGCGGGCTGAAGGCCGGCGCTGCTGCTCTGCAGGGGTCCGAGGCCGCAGTCGTCGCGGAACGGTTCGCATCTCTGATGTGCCTACCGCCCTCGGCCAGCGCGGATGCGCAGGGCGGACGCGAACGCGACCAGCGCGCCGGCCACGATGAGCGCGTAGCCGACTGCCGCCACGGGCAGCGAGCCGGTGCTCCCGGAGCCGGTGGAGGGGAGCGTTGGCGCGGCATCGCCAGCGTGTATGGAGATGGGAGCCGGGATCAGGATGTCTTCAATGAGCGAAGTGCCGGCCCGCCAGGAGATGCCACCAAGGCCTAGCGCGGGTGGCTGAACGCCATCCGGGAAGAGCACCGCAATCCCGAGGACGCGGTCGTGCACGCCGCACTCGCCGCCGGGCGGGACGACCAGCGGCGGCGTCGTCACGGTCTCGCCGCGGACGAGCGCGCTGGCATCCAGTGTCGTCTCGGCGCAGATGGCACCAGAGGGGGCTTGCAGCGCGATGCGGGTGCCGTGCGGGATGCCTGCCGCGCGTCCGTCGGCTGTCACCTGGCGCGTGACGCGGAACGTCACGGTGAGGCCGGCGCCCGGCGTTGGCATCGGAGCGACGGTTGTGGCGGTGCCGGTGAGCCCCGGCACTTCTGTCCCGGCAGAGCTACCGTCGTCGGGGGTCTGGGCGCGTGTGACCGAGAAGCTCGCGGCGAAAGCGAGCGCGAGGATCAGTGCGAGTAGCGATTTGAGCACGGACGTCCTCCTTAATCGAAGTCAATCGCCCCGAGCGTCTGCGAGCCGCCGCTGGTCGACATGATGATGAAAAGGTCCGCGTACTGCTGGATCCCCACGCCGGCCTGGCAAGAGTACGTACCGCCGGCCGGGACCGATGCGGGACTACAGCCGACCCCCTGGAGTTGCGGTCCCAGTACGTTGATCGTCCTTGTCCCGCTGGCCGCATTCCGCACCTGGATGAGACTGCCGTACAAACGGTGAGAAGTGGCGAGGAAGCGCCCGGCGTTTCCGTTGACCCGCGAGTAGCAGCCATAGAAGCTGCGAGGAGAGAGCTCCGCGCCGTTCTGGTATCCGGCGTCTGACTTGCCGTGTATGCGCACGCACCGGCGGTGGCCATCCGCGATGCTTCCGAAAGACGTGGATGTCGTCCCTTTGTTCTGTGTGTCCCCGGCGTCCACCAGACTCCCGGCGGTGTCGGTCAGGCGTACCCATCTGAACCGCGCGATGTTGTGCCAGCTGGCGTTTGACCAGGAAAGCGTGGCTGACGACGAGCTGCTCGGAGCCATGGCAACACCCGACGGCGTCGCCTGCGGCTTGTACGCCTGGTAGAAGTCGTCGCGGTCGTGCTGGGCGGGTCCTTCGAGGAAGTCGCATTCCCAGTAATCCATGACGGACGTGTAGGCCAGGCTGAACCCCTGGCCGCAATTGCCTGTGCCGGGCGTGTAGTGCTCGTTGAGAAAGAGCAGGTGGCCGAGCTCATGGGCGATGTCGCCGCGCTTATGCGCCTCCGTGGTGACCGCGGTCAGGTTAATGATGACGTACAGCGGCGTGGCGTACATATACACGGATGTATCGTTGTCCGGGATCAGGTCGTCTTGGACGCAGCCGTGGTTGCCCGGGCTGCAGCGCGGCCCGAATCCGGCGGAATCATACCCGACGACGATCACATTCGCGTTCGGGTCGTCGTGCAGGTTGAAGTGGAGCGGGTACTTGTTGAGTGAGTTCGGCGCGAAGTTACGCAGGCCCGTGTTCCAGTTTGTGATAGCCTGCACGGTCGCGCTATCCAATGAGTCGGTTATCGACGTAACTAGATACTCCGTTTGCGGGCCGGGGCTGTTAAGCACTATTCGCGGCGGGAGGTCGGACGATTCTAGGCCCGGTAGTATGACCTCCGGGTTGTTATGGGTGTAGTCGACGTGGTGCGCCGTGGTGTCCTCCTGCACGGTCAGGAGGACACCGGCCAGCGTCAGGACGACAGCGATCAATCCTCGCAAGCCTACTCGCATCCCGCGCACCTCCCGGTCAGTATGCCCGGATGCGCGCGATGCTACGCCTGCCGTACGGTCTTGTCAAGCCCTTTCGGCCAAGAAATCTCGAAATTGCCCGGGCACCGGGCTCTCGGCCTGCCCCGACGGTGCGTGCCTACTGCAGCTCGTCGCTGTCTAGGGTGATGTTGGACTGGGTGGTGCTGCCCCAGGCGAGGCCGGGCGGGCCGATCTTGGGCTGGGGGCCCTTGCCGGCTTCGCGCTGCTCTTCCGTCAGCTCTTCGACGGCGGGCTTCGCGTCCTCCACGGGCACGGAGGCCGGCGGCTCATCGCTGTCGATGCCGTCGAGTATGCGGCGCAGGTCCTCGCCCTCGATGGTCTCCTCTTCGAGCAGGATCTTCACCAGCTTGTCGAGGCGCTCGCGGTTCTCGATGAGCGTCGTGCGGGCGGTCTGGTACGCGTGGTCGACGAGGCGGCGGACTTCTTCGTCGATCTCCTCGGCGACCTTCTCGCTGTAGTTGCGCTGCTCGCCGATCTCGCGGCCGAGGAAGACGAGCTCCTGCTTGTTGCCGAAGGTGCGCGGCCCGAGGCGTTCCGACATGCCCCACTGCGTGACCATGTTGCGGGCGATGTTCGTCGCCTTGTTGAGGTCGTCGGAGGGGCCCGTCGTCGCCTCGCCGTCGAGGATGAGCTCTTCGGCGCAGAGGCCGCCCAGTGACGTCGCGAGCATGTCCTTGAACTGCGAGCGGGACATCAGGTGGCGGTCCTCTTCCGGCAGGTAGCGGGTGAACCCGCCCGCCATGCCGCGGCTGATGATCGTCACCTTGTTGACCGGGTCGCACTT
>DATMAH010000310.1:0-6368 GCA_035583735.1 Dehalococcoidia bacterium | reverse complement strand
GATGACGACGACGGCATCCGAGATCGAGGTCAAGGCGCAGGCGGCGAAACAGGCCGCGCACAAGCTGGCGACTCTCTCGACTGAGGTGAAGAACGCGGCGCTGACGAACCTGGCCGACGCGCTGGCGGCGCACCAGGACGAGATCCTCGCCGCGAATGCGCAGGACCTCGACCGCGCGCAGGGCGACGGCCTCAAGCCCGCCGTCATCGACCGGCTGACGCTGAACGCCGGCCGCCTCGCCGCCATCGCGAAGGATGTCCGAAACGTCGCGTCGCTGCCGGACCCCGTCGGCGAGACGATCGAGAGCCGCACGCTGCCGAACGGGATGATCGTCGGGAAGATGAGGGTGCCGTTCGGCGTCATCGGCGCGATTTATGAAAACCGGCCGAACGTGACGGTGGACATCGCGTCGCTGTGCCTCAAGGCCGGCAGCGCGACGATCCTGCGCGGCGGCAAGGAAGCGCTGCAGTCCAACATCGTGCTCGGGCGCGTGATCGAGGACGCGCTGACGTCGGCGGGGGTGCCGTCTGGCGCCGTGCAGATCATCGAGTCGAGCGACCGCGCCATCGTCGCCGAGATGCTGCGGATGAAGCAGTACATCGACCTCGTGGTGCCGCGCGGCGGTGAGGAGCTGATCCGCTTCGTCGAGGCGAACGCGACGATGCCGGTGCTGATCGGCGGCATCGGCGTCTGCCACACGTACATCGACCGCGCGGCGGACGTCCAGAAGGCCGTCGACATCGCCGTCAACGCGAAGACCCGGCGCTACAGCATCTGCAACGCCATGGACACGCTCGTCGTGCACGCCGACGTCGTCGAGACGCTGCTGCCGCGCATCGCCGACGCGCTGGCGGAGAAGGGCGTCGAGCTGCGCTGCGACGAGCGCTCGTTCGCGGCCCTGGAGGGGCGCAGCGGCGTCGTCCGCGGCACGGAGGACGACTACGGCCGCGAATGGCTGGCGCTCATCGCCTCCGTGAAGACGGTCGACTCCTACGACGAGGCGGTGGACTTCATCTACCGCTACAGCAGCGGCCACTCCGACGCCATCGTCACCGAGGACTACTCGACCGCCATGCGCTTCCTGCGCGAGGTGGACACGGCCGTCTGCTACGTGAACGCGAGCACGCAGTTCACCGATGGCGCGCAGTTCGGCATGGGCGCGGAGATCATCGACGCGACGCAGAAGTTCCACGCCCGTGGGCCGGTGGGACTGCGGGAGATCTGCACGTACAAGTGGGTGGTGTTCGGCGACGGGCACGTCCGCCCCGCCTGAATCGACTCCCGCGCAGCGTGTGACAGCGGCGTCACAGTCCGGCGCGCGGCGGTTACGCCCGCGCTGCCATCGTGCCGGGGTGAGTCATTCGCAAGCAGGCATGCGTCGTGCGTAGCCGGGGTGCAACGCAGCGCCGCGACAATGCGCGTGCACGGACGGCAGCGAAAGGAGCGCGGAGGCGATGTACACCGGAGGCGGACTGCTCCCGGCGCTTCTCCTCATCCTCATCCTGTAGTCGCGCGGGCAGCGCTCTCCTCTCAAGGCGCCCGCCCACACGCGGAGGCGAGCATGGCCGTCGTCATCGACAGGATCCCGCACTGGCGCGTGAACGGCGTCGACGTCACCGCTATCGCGAAGGAGACGGCGCGCGAGGTCGCGGACGACGACGTCTCCACGCTGGCGGCGGCGATGACCTATCACGTCATCCTCGCCATCTTCCCGTTCCTGCTGTTCCTCGCCGGCGTCACGTCGATCATCGACACGCTGTTCGGCGTGCCGGACCTGACGGAGCGCATCACGGACCAGGCGGCGAAGCGCCTGCCTGACGACGCGACGTCCGTCATCGAGGGCTTTACGGAGGACGTCGTGCGGGCGCAGGGCGGCGCGGCGATCGGCCTCGGCCTGGTGGGCGCGCTCTGGGCGGCGTCGTCCGCGATGAAGTTCGCGATGAAGGCCATGAATCGCGCGTACGACGTGGAGGACGACCGGCCGTTCCTGCGCAAGCAGGTGATGGGCGTCGTGCTCACGCTGCTCTTCGGCGGGCTCGTGCTGGGGGCCGGCGCGCTCTTCGCCAGCGGACGGTTCCTGGCGGGCGGGCTGGGGGAGGTCCTGGGCTGGGAGTCCGCGTTCGTGATGCTGTGGAACATCGCGACGCCGGTGCTCGCGGTCGCGCTGATCCTGCTCGCGGTGGCGTTGTTCTACTACCTGGCGCCCAACGCCGACCTGAAGTTCCAGCTCGTGTCGCCCGGGTCGCTGCTGTTCCTCGTGGGCTGGCTCATCTTCACGTTCGGGTTCGCCTGGTACGCGTCGAACTTCGGCAGCTACAACCGCGTCTACGGCTCGATCGGCGCCGTCATCATCCTGCTGATCTGGATCTACTGGTCGAACATGCTGCTGCTGATCGGCGCCGAGCTGAACGCCGCGGTGGCGCGCCGCTACGACGCGGAGTACCGCGCCGACCCGAGGACGGAGGCCCCGCCGCAGCAGCCTCTCCCCTAACGGCGAGCCGGCGCGCGCCGCTTCTTCCCGGGGTCCCGCGCCCGCAGGACGGCTACGTCGCCGTCACGCTGCAGCACGGGCACGGTGCGCGAGACATCGAGCTGCGCCGCGTAGGCCAGGTCGCGCTCCAGCCCGATCTTGGCGAGCGCGCGGGCGTGCGCGGAGTGGCGGAACGCGCGGGCGAGGTCACCCCGGTACCAGCGCCAGAGGTGGAACGCAGCCCACGCGTCGTCGGCCAGATGCAGCGCCGGGTCGATGTCGCGCGCCGCTTCGACGATGGCGCCGGCGGCGACGGTGTCCTCCAGGCTGAAGGTCATGCCGCGTTCGTTGCCGGCGCAGACGACGGCGGCGTCGACCTTCAGGCGAGCGGCGCCGGCGAGCAGGCGCTCCGCCGCCGCCCGACGGTTCAGCAGCGAGGCGGCGAACGCGACGGGCGCCTGCGCGGCGGCCGCGAGCGCGCGGGTGCCGTTCGTCGTCATCATCACCGCGCTCTTGCCGCGAAACGAGACGCGCGAGAGGTCGGCCGGCGAGTTGCCGTGGTCGAAGCCGGCGGGCGGGAGGGCCTTCACCTCCCCGCAGAGGAGCGAGAAGTTCGCGAGCGCGAGGCGGCGCGCCTTCTGGATGTTCTCCGCAACAATCGCGCGCAGCAGGCCGTTGTCGAACATCACGACGAGCGACGACGTTGCGCGGAGGACATCGACGACGGCGACGGCGTTGGCGCTCGGGTCGCGGAGCAGCCGCGGCGTGAGGGCGACGCTGAGTTTCATCGATGGGAGCGTACTTTGCGCCGCCCGGCGTCGTCGACCGGTGGCGTCAAGCCGCTGTCAACACGCTGTCAATACGCTCGTCAACGCGCGGACCATCGCGCCCGGAGCTCGGTCGAGGCGGCGACGCCTGTGGCCCGTGGGGGGCGCCCTCCTGCGCCGCGCGGCCACGGGGACGCAGCCACTATCATGACCCCATGGCGATGCCCGGCATCGAGGCGACGATAGAAGACCTGAGCACGCGCGTGGCCACGCTGCCGCGCAGCATGTGGCGCCGCCGCGACACGACGCTGGCGACGCTGCCGGGCGGCATCCGGCTCGCCGTCCTCACGTCGCCGTTCATCGTGCGCTGGGCGGCGTGGCTCGTCGCGCTGCTCATCCTCCTCTTCGCGGACATCGCCGAGGTGAACGAGCGGTTCGAGCCGTGGCTGGCGCTCGGCACGCTGGTGCAGACGGCGCTCGTGACCTTCTACGTACCCGTCATCCGGCCGGTGCTCTTACCGGTGTTGCGGCGCCACGTCGCCTCGCCTGAGAACTCCGACGTGCTCGTGCTGGGCTTGCTGGACCTCGCGCTCTCCATGGGCGCGGTGTACCTCAGTGGCGGCTGGGGCAGCCCGTACTTCCACTTCGCGCTCACCGCGCTGCTCATTCCCGCGTTCTTCCTCACGTTCCGCGGCGTCGTCGTGCTGGTCGGCGCCTACATGGCGCTGTACGTGCTCGCGCTGGCCACGGTGGGAGACGGCGTGTACGGGGGCTGGACCGACGACAACCTCAACAGCTTCATCGGCGCGATGGTGACGCCGGCGCTGGTGGCGCTGGTGCCGAACTACCTCGGCAGCGTCCTGCGCGAGCTGGAGGCGGCGCGCCGCGATGCCGTCGAAGCGCTGGGCGACAGCGACCTCCTCTTCCGCGTCGCCCGCGCGTTCCTGGAGGGCCGCACGATGGACGACGTGCTGCCCGGCGTCAGCGAGGCGCTCGGCGCCTCCGGGCGCTTCGACCGCGTGGTCGTCGTCGTCGCGGTCGACGATACGGCGACGGCCGTGTACGGGGCGGATGTCGCGAGCGGGCCGGAGGCGGGGCTGATGCGCGCCGCCTTCCCCGGCGAGGGGACGAGAAGCCGCGCAACATCGACGCTGCCGGCGCCGTTGCACCGCGAGTTCGCCGGCTACGAGTGGTGCGGCGTCGCCCCGCTGCGCTCCGGCGACACGGTGGATGGGTGGATCGTGGCGGCGACACGGCTGCGCCCCCCCACCATCCTCCACGACGTGCGCCTCCTCGACGCCGTCGCCGGGCAGATTTCGATCGGCATACGCAACATCCGCCTGTCGGAGCGCGTCGGCGAGCTGGCGGCGGAGCAAGAGCGCACGCGCATCGCGCGCGAGATCCACGATGGCATCGCGCAGATGGTCTACATGCTGACGCTGAGCCTGGAGACGGCCTCCGACCGCGTGGGCGGCGACCCGGAGGAGCAGCGGCGCCGTCTGCAGGACCTCACGGCGCTGGCGAAGAACGCGCTGTGGGAGGTGCGACAGTACATCTTCGACCTGCGGCCGCTGTTGAGCGGGGAGGAAGGGCTGGTGGGCGCGCTGCAGGGGCAGGTGAAGGAGTTCCAGGCGGTCTCGGACCTGCCGGTGGAACTGGACGTCGTGGGCGAGCCGCAGCGGCTGTCGCTGGCGGCGAGCGCCGCGCTGTACCGCATCGTGCAAGAGGGACTGGGCAACATCTTCCGGCACGCGCGCGCCTCGCGCGTGCGCATGCGGTTGTCGTTCGAGGGTGACGCCGTCGCGCTCACCATCGCCGACGATGGCGTCGGCATGGGCGACGGCGACCCCGCAGGGCGCGTGGGCCATGGCATGGGCAACCTGCGCCGGCGGGTGGAGGACCTCCACGGCGTGGTGACGGTCTCCAGCAGCCCCGGCTCGGGGACGACGATCGACGTGCGCGTGCCCGTCGAGCCACTGCCGGCGGCAGCGCCGGGCGCTTCACGAGGAGGGGCGGCATGAAGACACGCCTGATGATCGTCGACGACCACGAAGTGGTCCGCATGGGCCTCCGCGCCGCCCTCGAGATCGAGGCCGACTTCACGGTCGTCGCGGAAGCCTCGACCGGCAAGGAGGCGATCGAGAAGGCGCGCGCACACCAGCCGGACATCGTCCTGATGGACGTGCGGATGGAGGGCATGGACGGCATCGAGGCGTGCCGGGAGATCCGCAGCGAGTTCCCGGACACGCGCGTGCTCATGCTGACCTCGTACGCGGAGGAGGAGACGGTGGTGGCGGCGCTGCTGGCCGGGGCGGCCGGCTACGTGCTGAAGAACGTGGGCCGCGCGCGCCTGCTGGAGGCGCTCCGCTCGGTCGCGCGGGGCGAATCACTGCTGGACTCGAAGGTGACGCGCGGCGTGCTGGAGAAGCTCGTCGCCGGCAAGCCGAAGCAGGAGCCTGACGACGACCTCACCCCGCGCGAGAAGGAAGTGCTGACGCTGATCGCGGAGGGGGCCACGAACAAGGAGATCGCCGCAAAGCTGGTGGTGAGCGAGAACACCGCTCGCAATCACGTCAGCCACATCCTGGCCAAGCTGGGCTTCAGCCGCCGCTCCGAGGCCGCCGCGTACGCCGTGCGCAAGGGCCTGGTGAAGGAGTAGCGATCCGTCATCCCACGTCCGTGGTACACGCGCTGACGGCGGGTCGCCGTGATACAGCATTGATAGGAGCCGGGTCGTAGCCCTTAAGCCTGCCGGGGGGCGTCGCTGCCTAGTATCCCCGTAGCCACGAGCGATGGAGAGAGAGGTGTGACCGTGACGAAGAAGTCCCCTACCAGGCTGCGGTCTGCGCGCCGCCTGCTGACTACCACCTCGGCCGAGGTCGAGTACTTCTGCCGCGGGTGCAAGGGGCACTTCGGGCGCGCCGTCCCGCTCGCCGCGCTGCGAGAGCTGACGTGCCGGTGCGGCTCGCAGGACCTGCTGGTGTACTCGCTGTCCGCCGATAACGAGGCGCCGCTCCGCGCGAGCTAAGCTGAAGGGCCCCCGCTCTGCCAGCCCACGGGCGGCCGATGCGGTGAGGCGGCTTGTTTATGCGTTTGTTACAGGAGCCTTCCAGAACGTTGCGGCGGGCCCT
>DATMAH010000309.1:0-3492 GCA_035583735.1 Dehalococcoidia bacterium | reverse complement strand
GCGGCGCACGCCGGTGAGCCGCCGCACCAGCGAGACGACGGAGAACGACGTCACGCCCGCGGGCTTATCGACGACGAGGAAGCCGGCGGTCATGCGGGGCAGTATAGGCCGGCGGGTTGGAGGGCGGAGGGGAGGAGATCGGAGACTGGAGGCCGGACAGCGGAAGAAGGAGCTGGGTGGCGGGGCATGGAGCGTGGACGGTTCGCGAGACTACTTCGGGGGAGCGTCGCGTTCGAAGTCGGAGCGGAGGAGGCCCATGATGATCTCGTCGGTGTAGCGGCCGTCGTCGAAGTGGGACTGGCGGCGGCGGCCTTCTTCGACGAAGCCGGCGGCGCGGTAGATGCGCAGCGCTGCCTCGTTTTCGGGCGCGACGCCGAGCTCAACGCGATGCAGGTTGAGGTGACGGAAGCCCCAGCGCAGAAGGGCGCGCAGCGCGTCGGAACCGTAACCCTTGCCGCGGTCCGCGGCGCGCCAGATGCCCAGCCCGACCATGGCGCGCCGGTTGCGCTCGTCGATGTCGAAGAAGTTGATGTCGCCGACGGGCCGGCCTTCGGCCTCGATGATGAGCGAGATCCGGGTGGCGTTTGGCTCGGAGATGTTCCCGTCGAACTCGGCTTCCATCTCGGCGAGGGAGGCCGGCGGCTCATGCCAGTCGCGCAGCCGCAGGCCGCTGGCGTCGGCGGTCTGTTCGGCCTCCCATGCCGCGCGCACGTCGTCGCGCTCCCAGGCGCGCAGGACGACCTGTTCGCCCGCGATCCAGGCCACGGCTACAGCGTCTCCCCGCGCTCGGCGGCTGTACGGCGCATGAGGTCGGTCATCGCCTGCGCCTCCTCCATCGAGCGGTCGCTGACGAACTGGAGGTCGGGGATGGTGCGCATTCGGAGGCGGCGGCCCACCTCGCGGCGGAGGAACGGGCGGGCGGACTCCATCGCCTCCATCGTGGAGGAGCGCTCGGCGTCGGTGCCGAGCACGCTCACGTAGGCCTTCGCCGTGCGCAGGTCGGGCGAGACATCGACCTGCGTGACAGTGACCAGGCCGGCGATGCGAGGGTCGCGCAGCTCGCGGCGCAGGAGGTCGCTGAGCTCCTCGCGGATGAGGTCGTTGACGCGCTCGGTCCGTCTGGACATCTGATTTGAAGTTCCGGCTTGTGCAGGATCCGGCGGGGGCGAACGGCGCGCGGGCTGAAGGTCCGCGCAGCTAGATCGCAGCGTTTAGGTCTCGCGCTCGAGCCGGTAGGTCTCGATGACGTCACCTTCCTCGAAGCTGTCGAAGCCCTCGACCTGGATGCCGCACTCGAAGTTCGTCGCCACCTCACGCACGTCGTCCTGGAAGCGCTTGAGCGATGCGAGTTTGCCTTCGCCGACGACGGCGTCGTTGCGCAGGACGCGCGCGGTGTCGGTGCGGGTGATGGTGCCGTCGCGCACGTAGCAGCCGGCGATCGAGTTGCGGCGTGCGACGCGGAACACCTGGCGGACCTCCGCATGGCCGGTGACCACCTCCTTGAAGGTGGGCTCCAGCATGCCCTTCAGCGCCTTCTCGACGTCCTCCACGATGTTGTAGATGACGTTGTAGTGGCGGATATCCACCCGCTCCTGCTGCGCGAGGCGTGCGGCGCCGTCCTCCGTGCCTGTGTTGAAGGCGATGACGATGCCCTTCGACGCGATGGCCAGCATGACATCGGACTCGGTGACGGAGCCGGAGCCGGTGTGGATGATCTTCACCTTCACCTGCTCGTTCGTCAGGCGCTCGAGCGACTGGCGGATGGGCTCGATCGAGCCCTGGACGTCCGTCTTGAGGATGATGTTCAGTTCCTTGAGCTTGCCAGCGCTAATCTCACCAAACAGCGTGTCGAGCGTGACGCGCGACTGCTGATGGAAGGCGGCGGCCTCGCGCTCCCGGATGCGGGTGACGACGATGTTGCGGGCCGTCTTCTCGTCCGGTACGACCTGGACGGTCTCGCCGGCGCGGGGCGCGGCGTTGAGGCCGAGGATCTCGGCCGGGGCGGACGGGCCGGCGCTCTTGATGCGCTTGCCGTGCTCGTTGAGCATCGCCTTGATGCGGCCCATCGTCTCGCCGACGACCACGTAGTCGCCGACGTGGAGGGTGCCCGTCTTCACGAGCACCGTGGCGAGCGGGCCACGCGTCTTGCTCAGCTCGGCCTCGATGACGATGCCGATGGCCGGCCGGTCAGGGTTCGCCTTCAGCTCCAGCACCTCGGCGACAACGAGGATGTTGTCGAGCAAGTCATCGAGCCCTACGCGAGTCCGGGCCGAGACGGGGATGCAGGGCACGTCGCCGCCCCATTCCTCGATCTGCACACCGGCTTCAGCGAGCTCGGTCTTCACGCGGTCAGGGTTGGCGTCTTCGAGGTCGATCTTGTTGAGGGCGACGACGATGGGGACGCCGGCCGCGCGGGCGTGGTCGATCGCCTCCTTCGTCTGCGGCATGACACCGTCGTTGGCGGCGACGACGAGGACAGCGATATCCGTCACCTGGGCGCCGCGGGCGCGCATGGCGGTGAACGCCTCGTGGCCGGGAGTGTCAAGGAAGGTGATCTGCTGGTCGCGCACCTGCACCTGGTAGGCGCCGATGTGCTGGGTGATGCCACCGTGCTCGCCGGCGGCGACCTTCGTCTCCCGGATGGCGTCGAGGAGGCTGGTCTTGCCGTGGTCGACGTGGCCCATGATGGTGACGACGGGCGGACGCGGCTTCAGCTTCGCCGGGTCTTCCTCGATCTGGGGGCGGCGCACCGTGTCCTCGACGGCGACCTCCGCCTGTTCGGCGGCTTGCGTCTCGAGGGCCTCGAAGCCGAGGTCGGTGGCGACGATGGCGGCCGTGTCGAAGTCGATCACCTGGTTGATGGAGGCCATGACGCCGTTCTTCATCAACTCCTTGATGACCTCGACGGGGGACACGCCCAGCAGGTCACCCAGGTCCTTCACGGAGAGGACGCGCGGGATCTCGACCTGCTTTGCGGTGGGTTGAGCTTCAGTCGTCATTCGGTACCAGTTCTCTCGGCCGCCGACAGCGCGGCAGCGTGCTCCCTCAATCGCTCTAGATCCTCCGGCGGCACCGCGACCTTGAGCGCGCGGGCGAGCCGGTCCTTCTTCAGCGCCTCGTCCCAGCAGGAGGCCTGCTCGTGCACGTAGGCGCCGCGGCCGCTCTTCTTGCCCGTCGGGTCCAGCTCGACGCGGCCCGCGGGCGTGCGCACGATGCGCACGAGACCCCGCTTCGCCTCGGTGCTCCTGCACGCGATGCAGGTGCGCTGGGGCACCCTGCGCGGGCGGAGGCCGGCGTTCGTCGCCATCTTACCGAATCAGGTCCGCGTACTCGTCGTCCTCGTCCTCTTCTTCGTACACGCGACGCGGCGCCTTCTTCTTCTTCTGCGCGGCGATGCGCGCGGCCTCGTCCTCCTCGCGGCGCTTGCCGGGAGGGCCGCCGCGCTTGCGGTCGGGGCGCAGGTCCTCGATCGGTGGGCGCTGGAGGTCTTCG
>DATMAH010000308.1:0-8308 GCA_035583735.1 Dehalococcoidia bacterium | reverse complement strand
CCCTGCCGTCGACGGGCCTGCACACGAACGGCTACTCGCTTGTGCGGCGAGTGTTTGGCATCGGCGTTGGCGGCGACGAACAGGCGGACCGCGCGGTCCTCGAACGGAACTACCCGGGCCTCGAAGGCACGCTGGCTGATGCGCTGCTCGCGGTCCATCGCTCCTACATCGCGGAGCTGAAGCCGCTCGTGCCGCGCCTCCACGGGATTGCGCACATCACGGGCGGCGGTATCCTCGACAACGTCCCGCGCATCCTGCCGGACGGACTGGCCGCACGCTTCGACCGTTCGTCATGGCAGGTGCCGCCGCTCTTCGCACTCATCCAGGAAAAGGGAAACATCTCCGAGACGGACATGTTCCACACCTTCAACATGGGCATCGGAATCGTCACCGTGGCCGCGCGCGAGGATGCTCGCGCGATCCTCCGTGACCTCCCCGACGCGTGGCTCGCCGGCGAGATCGTGGTGCGGGACGAAGGCATGCCGCAGGTGATCATCGGGTGACGATGCCACGCCGCGCCATCCTCGCTCCCTACGACAAGACCGGCCTCGTCGAGCTGGCACGCGGGCTGCACGCGCTCGGCATCGAGCTGTACGCCACCGGCAACACGCACCGCATCCTCACGGAGAACGACGTGCCGGTGCGCAAGGTGAGCGACCTCACCGGCTTCCCGGAGATCCTCGACGGGCGCGTGAAGACGCTGCACCCGGCGGTCCACGCCGGCCTCCTCGCCCGGCGCGACAAGCCGGAGCACCTGGCCGAGCTGGAGCGGCATGGCCTGGGCGCGATCGACATCGTCGTCGGCGGCCTGTACCCGTTCCAGGAGACGGTCGCCAACCCGGACGTGACGCTGGAGGACGCGCTGGAGAACATCGACATCGGCGGCCCGGCGATGCTGCGCGCGGCCGCGAAGAACTTCCCGCACGTCATCCCCGTCGTCGACCCGCGGGACTACAACGACCTGCTGGACGCGCTGCGCAACGACTCGGCGCCGCTGGACTGGCGCCGTAAGCTCGCCGTCAAGACGTTCCAGCACGTCGCGCTGTACGACACGGTCATCGCCGCGTTCCTGCGCGGGCACGAGGAGCCGTTCCCGGACGAGCTCACGCTGGCGTTCACGAAGCGGGGCGAGTTGCGCTACGGCGAGAACCCGCACCAGCTCGCCGCGCTCTACCGCCACGCCGACCCGAACGACCGCGAGCCGCAGGGCGTCGTGCATGCGCGGCAGCTCAACGGCAAGGCGCTCTCGTACGTCAACATCCTCGACGCCGATGCCGCGTACGTCGCGGCCTGCGACTTCGACGAGCCCGCCGTCGTCATCGTCAAGCACATGACGCCGTGCGGCATCGCCGCCCGCGACGACCTCGCGGAGGCCTTCGCGCACGCCTTCGCGGCCGACCCGATCTCGGCCTTCGGCGGCATCATCGCCATCAACCGCCCCGTCGACGAGGCCCTCGCGCGCGCCGTCCGCAACACCAGGCACCCGACCAGCGGGCAGCGGCTCTTCGTCGAGATCATCATCGCGCCGGCGTTCTCGGAGGCAGCCGTCGAGCTGCTGGCGAAGTCCCGCGACCTCCGCGTCCTGGAGGCGCCAGCCGTCCGCATGGCGTCCCGGGCGATGGAGCACCGGGGCATCACCGGCGGCATGCTGGTGGAGGAATACGACCGCCAGCGGCCGGACCCGCCCGAAATGCGCATGCTGAGCCGCCGCGCGCCTACCGATACTGAACTGCGCGACCTGGCGTTCGCCTGGCGCTGCGTGAAGCACGTGAAGTCGAACGCCGTCGTACTGGTGAAGGACCGGGTGATGGTGGGCATGGGCGCCGGACAGCCGAATCGCGTGACAAGCGCGCGCCTCGCCGTCGCGGCGGCGGGCGAGCTGGCGCGCGGCTCCGTCGCCGCGTCCGACGCGCTGATCCCGTTCCCGGATACGGTGGAGGTGTGCGCCGCGGCCGGCGTCACCGCCATCATCCAGACCGGCGGCAGCATCCGTGACCAAGAGTCCGTGGCGGTGTGCGACGAGCACGGCATGGCCATGGTGGCCACGGGCGTCCGCCACTTCAAGCATTGAGGAAGAAGGAATCGCGCCAGCCAGCGGGCATCGGCTGGCGGGCCAACGGAGCGAGTGAACGACGCATGGCAATTGAGCAAGACCTGAGCATCATCCAGATCGAAGACGCGATCGCCGCGTTGCCGCACGAGGAGCGCGTGCGCTTCGAGCGCATCTTCTCCGTGAGCAGCACCGTGGGCAGCCTCGTGCCGCCGGACGCGATGGTCCCGTGGATCGAGAAGCAGTTCGGCAGCGTCGACGCGACGCGTAACCAGAAGATCGTGAAGGTCACCAACCTGGTGACGCTCGAGGGGGTGCTGTTCAACTGGCTGCGCTCCAGCCGGCCGATGTGGCGCCAGGAGATCGACCTGGACCGCGAGCTCGAAGCCGGCCCGCCTGACCCGCTGGCCGACCCCTTCAACGGCACGCCCGAGGACCTCTTCGGGCGGGTGCGCGGCAAGTACTGCGTCACGGCGTCGAACATCGCGAAGTTCGACGGTTTCCACGGCCTCGTCGTCTTCAACGAGCGGCACCCGCTGCGGTTCAACCGCGAGATGGTGCACGACTACATCGACACGGGCGGGCGCTGGGGCGACCTGGCGCACGCGTCCGACCCGGAGGCCAAATACTACGTCTTCCTCTGGAACTGCCTCTGGCGCGCCGGCGCGTCGCTGCTGCACGGGCACGCGCAGGTGATCATGGGTAAGGGGATGCACTACGCTGCGGTGGAGCATCTCCGCCGGCTGGCCGGCGTGTATCAGGCCCACAACCGCAGCAACTACTTCAACGACCTCTTCCTGGCGCACCAGTCGCTGGGCTGCGGGTTCGAGAAGGACGGGACGAAGGTCATCGCGAACCTGGCGCCGAAGAAGGAGAACGAAGTCCTCCTCTTCGCGCCGTTCGTCTCCACGTCGCTGAAGGACCGCATCTACGACGTGCTGGAGTGCTTCCGCGACCGCCTGGGCATCACGTCGTTCAACCTCGTCATCTACACGCCGCCGTGGTCGGAGACGCCCGAATCCTGGGAGGGCGTGCCGGTGATCGTCCGCATCGTCGACCGGGGTGACCCGTCGAGCCGGACGGCGGACTTTGGCGCGATGGAGCTGTACGCAGCCAGCGTCGTCTCCAGCGACCCGTTTCAGCTCGCGCGCACGCTGCGGGACCACATGTCGGCGTAGAGGGTGTACGTCGAAGAAGTGCGCGGACGGTGATGGTCGAACACGCCCTGCGCGCGGGAATGGTCGCCTAGTTGGGACTGGTCCGGGTTCCCGAATGGCGATCCAGCGCCGCGAGCAGCGTCTTCGGCGCCACGGCACGGTAGGCGTCTTCGACGATCGCCGCGATCTCGTCCCAGTCGACCCTGGGGACGTCGAGATAGACGCCGAGCCAGCCACGGTGTCCCACGTACGGCGGCACGAAGTAGCGGCCGGGAGCGCTGCCGACAAGCACGTCCTGCGCGCCGTCCGGCGCCGCGCACCAGAAGCCGACGCGGTCGTCGTGGTGGTGGTTGGAGTACGTGACGAACGTCTTCTTGCCGCGCACGGACCACGTCGGCTCGCCGTGACTGAGCCGCTCCTCCACCTCCGGGAACGAC
This sequence comes from Dehalococcoidia bacterium, assembly GCA_035583735.1. Taxonomy (GTDB): domain Bacteria; phylum Chloroflexota; class Dehalococcoidia; order DSTF01; family JACRBR01; genus DATMAH01. The sequence continues at coordinate 4,664 of DATMAH010000308.1, read as the reverse complement.
ATGCAGATCCTTCGCAGCCGCGGCAGCGGGTCGCGCATCAGCCCACCCGCTGTGCGCGCAGCGCCCGCAGGTACGCCACCTCGAGGTCGAGCGTCACCTGCATGATCCAGCGGAACACAGACCGCGCCAGCGCCGTGTCGAGCCCGTACGCGCGCGCGCGCTGCTCGACGTCGGCGAGCACGGCCTCCTCGCGCTTCTCGTCCCGCAGCGCCGCCGCGAGGCGCTCCGGCTCGCCGGTCATCTCCCAGAGCGAGGCATCGGACTCGGCTTTCGCCAGCGCCACCTTGCGCCCGATGTTGATGCGCTCGTGCAGCAGCTCGAGCAGGTCCGCGTCGACGTACGCCGTCTCGCCGTATGTCCCCGGGTCCTCGCCCGGCGCGCAGAGCTGCGGCAGCAGCGTCTCGACGTAGTAGCGCACCAGCGCCGGGCCGATGTCCATCGGCACGTCGGCGCGCTCGGGCGGCACCACCCGGCGCGCGATGGCCGAGCGCGGCGGCTGGACGCCGGTGAGCGGGTACTGGTCCGGCCAGTCGAAGCGACCAAGCGACGCGTGGTACGCCTCCATGCCGCGCAGCGAGTACTCAAGCAGCGAGAGCCCCTCGGCGCCGTCGATGCGGATGGCCCCGGGGTCGTACACGGGGGGGTTGAGCGGGAAGCCGGCGCGGTCGTGCAGCCGCATCAAGATGCGCTCGGTCATCTTGCTGAGCTGCGACCGGATGTCTTGCAGGTCCATGTCCGTCCTCCCGTCGTGTGTCGTGTGTCGTGCGTTGTGTGGCGTGTGGCGTGTGGCGTGGGTTGTGTGGTGTGTGGCGTGGGTTGTGTGGTGTGCGGGCAGGTGTATAGGTTCTTTGCTCTTTGCTCTTTGCTCTTTGCTCTTTGCTCTTTGCCCCCTCCTACCCCACCACTGTGCCCGCTGCGGCGCCCGACACCACATCCACCAGTGCGCCCGGGCGGCGCCCGTCGCAGATCACCGTCTCGCAGCCGGCCGCCGCCGCCGCGATCGCCGCCTCGAGCTTCGGGATCATGCCGCCGCCCGCAACACCCGAGGCGATCAGCGCGCGCGCCTCAGCCGGGGACAGCCGCGGCAGCACGTTCTTGTCGCCGTCCATCACGCCGCCGACATCGGTGAGGAAGACCAGGCGCGCGGCCCCCAGCGCCGCGGCGATGGCGCCGGCCGCCGTGTCCGCGTTCGTGTTCAAGAGCTGCGCGCCGCCCTCTCCCTCCGCCTCGATGGCGATGGGGGCGACGACGGGGACGTAGCCGAGACGGAGCAGCTCCTGCAGCGGAAACGGGTTCACGCGCGACACCTCGCCCACGAAGCCGAGCGCCTCGTCGAAGCGGCGCGCCTGCAGGATGAGGCTGTCCGCGCCGGACAGGCCGAGCGCCGGCGCGCCCAGCGCGCTCAACCCGGCCACCAGCGTCTTGTTCACCACGCCTGCCAGCACGCCCACGACGACCTCGAGCGCCGCGGCGTCGGTCACGCGCAACCCCCGCACGAACTCCGCCTTCACGCCGACGCGCTCCAGCCAGGACGAGATCGCGGCGCCGCCTCCGTGCACCACGACGACGGACCGCCCGGAGCGCCTGAGCGCGGCGACGTCGGCCAGCGAGGTGTCGTGCGAGCCGAGGGTCGACCCGCCGACCTTCACGACGATCGGGCGTGCTTCGTCCATCATCACCTGTGCGGCGCGAGGCGCTACGGCGGCAACACAAGCCGTCAATACGGTACCAGCCGCGGGGTCAACGCGCCGTGCCGGGGGTCGAGACTGCGTGTTGGGGAGGATGCGGCGCGGGCGCGCCTTACTCGTCGCTGGCGAGCAGCGCGACCCCGAACTCGGAGCCGCCGCCTTCGCGCGGGCGCGCCCACATGCGTCCGCCCTGCGCCTCCACCAGCCGCTTGCAGACGGCCAGGCCGATGCCCAGCCCCTCCGCCCGCCCGCGCGCGGCGCCCGAGCGGTAGAACGGGTCGAAGATGCGCTCGGCGTCCTCCGCGGCGATGCCGATGCCGCGGTCCAGCACCATCATGCGCACCTCGCGCTCGTCCCGCTCGACCGCGATGACGATCGGCTCCGACGGTGGCGAGTACTTCTCGGCGTTGCTCAGGAGGTTGTCCATGACTTGCTCCAGGAAGTCATTGGAGAACATCACCGGGCGCGGGTCGCCGTACTCCAGCACTTCGAACGTGCGGTGCGGGTAGTACTGGCGGAAACGGTCGACCACGCGCCTCAGGACATGCTTCACCAGCAAGGGCTCCGGTGGCACCTGTTGCCCCTGCTCGGCGCGGGCGAGCAGCAGCAGGTTCTCGATGATGCGATGCAGGCGCTCGCTCTCGGCGACGATGTCCGCGAGCGCGCCGCCACGCGTCTCGTCGTCGAGCGACGCCCAGCTACGCAGCAGAACACCGGCGTTGCCGCGGATCGTCGTTAGCGGCGTCTTCAGCTCATGCGAGACGAGGCTCAGGAACTCGTCCTTCGCGGCGTTCGCGAGGCGCAGGTCGGCCGCCGTGCGTTCGAGGTCGGCGTTCGCGCGCAGGAGCGCCGCGCGCGAGCGCTCGTTCTCGGCGAACAGCCGTGCCGCCGTGAGCGAGGCGGAGGCCAGGTTGGCGAGCGCCACGCCGACGCGCACCTCCAGCCCGGAGAACGTGTGTGGCTGCCGGTAGTAGAACGCGATCGTGCCGTGGTGATCGGTGCCTACGCCGAGCGGCATGACGAGCATCGCGCGGATGCCCTCGCGGTCATAACGCTCCACCAGCCGCGAGAGTTCCGGTGCGGCATGCACGTCCTCCACCACCAGCTCCTGCGCGAGCTGCCGCTGGCCGTCGAACTCCTTGATGACGGAGCCGCGCACGTATTCGTCCGAAAGTCCGCGCGACGACGTGAGCTCCCACTGGTCGCGCTCGCTCGCGAAGCGCCAGACGGCGAAAGCGTCCGCCCGCAGCAGCTTCTCGGCGATCTGCAGGATGGAGTTGACGGTGTCGTCTCGCGTCAGCGGCGAAATCAGCGCGCGCGATGCCTCGATGAGCGACGCGAGCTGCGCCTGCACCTCCTCGTACAGGCGGATCGTCTCCTCGCGCTCGGCCAGCACCCGCTGCTTCTCCTCCAGCGCGGCGACGAGGCTCGCCTCTTGCTCCTGCAGCGCCGACTCCGCGCGCTTTCGCGCCGTGATGTCCACGAGCACGTTGACGACGCCCGTAAGGTTTCCGTCCGTGTCGAAGACTGGCGTCGGGTACGGCACGAAGTTCACGCGGGTCCCGTCCGGGCGTTCGGCGATCGCTTCGTGGCCGCGCACGGCCTTCCCGGACTGCAGCGCTTGCGCCACCGGCGAGACGTCCAAGGCCATCGGCGCGCCGTCGGGCCAGTAGACGCGCATCGAGCCGCACCAGCGCTCGACGCCGAGTTCGGGGCGGCGCCCCCATAACGCCGCAGCCTCCTCGTTGAAGAACGTGATGCGCCCCTGGGCATCGGTCGCGTACACCGCCACGCCCATGTTCTCCAGTACGTGGCGATAGCGCTGCTCACTCTCGCGGTGGGCGCGCTGGTCGATCGCGAAGGCGACGTGGGCTGCGATCGTCTGCGCTGTGAGGACTTCGCTTGCCTCGAACTGATGCGGGCGCCCGTAATACAGCATGAACTTGCCGAGCAGCTTCGTCCCGAGACGCAGCGGGACGAACGCCAGCGCGGCGATCCCCTCGGCTTCCAGGGTGTCGCGCAGGTTCCCGAGGGAGGCGTCGGCCGTCACGTCCTCGACGAGCACCGGCGCCGCGTCGGTCGTCTCGGGCGTCCACGGCGAGTGGCCTTCGACGGCCGCCCGGTAGCCCTCCGAGAGGCCACGCCAGGCGCAGAAGCGCATCACGCCTTCGTCGTCGAAGCGCAGCACGGCCGCCCGTTCGACCCCCAGGCTCCGCTGGATGCAGGTCAGCGCCGCCTCGTAGACGCCGGCCAGGTCCTTGGCTTCGGCCACCGAGAGCGTGAGTTGATAGAGGGGGTAGGGCCACGATTCGCCGGCCGCGCCGGCGGGAGATTCAGCGTATGTCGTCACAGCCCCCTGAGGGTACGCGCCGGCCGGTCATCAAAGTCTCGCCTTCGCCGTGCCCACTATTGCAAAACCATCTTGATGGACGCCGCGACGCGACAGCGGCCTAAAACGCCGCCCATCCGCCGGCCGTCACAGCGAACGCGTGCCGCTACGTGGTGTAGTCGGCATTGATGTGCACGTACTCCGGCGTCAGATCGCAGCCCCAGGCCGTGGCCATCGCCGCGCCGGCGCCGAGGTCGACGCGAAGCTCCACCTCCTCGTTTCGCAGGTACTCGCTGGCCGCGGCTTCGTCGAAGCGGACGATGCCGCGGTCGTACACCCGGATGCGGCCGAGCCACACCCGCGCACGCTCGACCTCGACCGCGGCGCCGCTCCGGCCGACGGCCATGAGGATGCGGCCCCAGTTCGGGTCGTTGCCGTGTACCGCCGTCTTCACCAGCGGCGACGCCGTCACCGTCCGCGCCGCCATCCGCGCCTCCGCCGCCGTGCGCGCGCCCTCCACGCGCACCTCGATCAGCTTCTTGGCGCCCTCGCCGTCGCGCGCCAGCATGCGGGCCATCGCCACGCACACCTGCCGCAGCGCCGACGCGAACGCGCGTCCCGCCGCCGACCCCACCGCCATCGGCCGC
>DATMAH010000307.1:0-4485 GCA_035583735.1 Dehalococcoidia bacterium | reverse complement strand
GAAGTCGCGCAGGCCGAGATCGCGGAACAGAGACCAGAGGACGTCGATGGCCTCGGCGTCGATGAGGGGTCCGGGGTCGCCGATGGCCTCGATGCCGAGCTGGGTGTGCTGACGGTAGCGTCCGGCCTGCGGCCGGTCGTAGCGGAAGTTGGGGGCGATGTAGTAGAGGCGCACCGGATGCGGGCGGCTGGCCATGCCGTGCTCGATGTAGGCGCGGACGACGCCGGCGGTGCCCTCCGGGCGAAGGGCGAGGCGGTCGCCGCCGCGGTCTTCGAAGAGGTAGACCTCCTTCTCGACGATGTCGGTGGCCTCGCCGGAGGTGCGGAGGTAGACGCCGGCGTGCTCGACGGCCGGCGTGTCGACGCGCTGGTAGCCGAACAGCTCGCACATGCGTTCGGCGCGGTCTCGGACGAAGCGCCAGTACGGCCAGTCCTCGGGGAGGAGGTCGGCCATGCCGCGGGGACCGCTGAACTTCTGGGGCCGGGGGAGGTCCGCCATGCGCGGCAGCATATCAGCCTCGAAGCGGAGGGGCGTCGGGTAGAATGGAGACGTACGCGCGTACAGGCGTACAGGCGTACAGGCGTACGGAGGTGCAGCCGATGCCCAGACGGATGACGATCGTGTTCGACGACGAAGCGCTGTACACGCAGCTCAAGGTGGAGGCGGCGCGCACACACCGCCCGGCGAAGGACATCGTCGCGCGGGCGCTGGCGATGTTGTTTGAGGCGACGCCGGAGGAGCAGGACGCGATCCTGGTACGGGCGCGGATGCGGGGCTTCGCGCGCGAGGGCGGGCCGGCGGTCGAGAAGCTGCTGGAATCGCTGGGGTTGGCGAAGGAGCGTACGCCAGGTACGGCTGTAAGCTAACCATAGCGACAAACCGCTGTCCCCCGATGTGGACGGTGGCCGGTGTCAAGGATGGCGACGATTACGGGATGACGACGAGGGCCAAGACGAAGGCGACGAGCGCGCCTGCTGCGGAGCAGACGCAGGCGGAGATGCTGGCGCCCCTGCTGGGCGCGGCGGGCTACCTGCCGCCGGACAAGCTGCGCGTCGTCGAGGAGGCGTTCCACTTCGCGTATGAGGCGCACACGGGCCAGAAGCGGCTGACGGGCGAGCCCTACATCGTGCACCCGCTGGACGCGGCGATGACGGTGGCGGGGCTGCAGCTGGACGCGGCGGCGATCGCGGCGGCGCTGCTGCACGACGTGCAGGAGGACTGCGGGGTGCCGAACGCCGAGATCGAGCGGCGATTCGGGGCGGAGGTGGCGCGGCTGGTGGACGGCGCGACGAAGCTGGACCGCATCCCGTGGCGGGCGCCGGACGAGCGCCCGGGGGACCAGGCGATCCAGGCGGAGAACCTGCGCAAGATGTTCCTGGCGATGGCGGAGGACATCCGCGTCGTCATCGTGAAGCTGGCGGACCGGCTGCACAACATGCGGACGCTGGACGCGAAGCCGCCGGAGAAGCGCGTGCGGACGGCGCAGGAGACGATGGAGATCTACGCGCCGCTCGCGCACCGTCTGGGCATCTGGCAGATCAAGTGGGAGCTGGAGGACCTGGCGTTCCGGCATCTGGAGCCGGAGCGGTACAAGCAGATCGCGAAGCAGATCCAGTCGAAGCGGACGGCGCGTGAGCGGTACATCGCGCAGGTGGAGAAGACGCTGCGCGAGGAGCTGGCGAAGCAGGGCATCGAGGCGGACGTGAAAGGCCGCGCGAAGCACATCTATTCGATCGCGCAGAAGGTGGAGAAGTACGCGGAGGAGCACAAGAGCTTCGAGCAGATCTACGACCTGCTGGCGGTGCGCGTGATCGTCAACACGGTGGGCGACTGCTACAACGCGCTCGGCGTCATCCACCAGATGTGGCACCCGCTGCCGGGGCAGTTCGACGACTACATCGCCAACCCCAAGGAGAGCCTGTACCAGTCGCTGCACACGACGGTGATGGCGGTGGGCGGGCGGCCGCTGGAGGTGCAGATCCGGACGCAGGAGATGCACCAGCTCGCCGAGTACGGCGTAGCGGCGCACTGGCGCTACAAGGAAGGCGCGAGCGGCCGGGACGTGCGGTACGAGGAGAAGATGTCGTGGCTGCGGCAGCTGATGGAGTGGCAGCGCGACATGGCGCAGGCGGAAGAGTTCGTCGAGTCGGTGAAGACGGACCTGTTCCAGGACCAGGTGTTCGTCTACACGCCGAAGGGCGAGCTGAAGGAGCTGCCGGCGGGTTCGACGCCGATCGACTTCGCGTACCGGGTGCACACGGAGCTGGGGCACCGCTGCGTGGGCGCGAAGGTGAACGGGCGGCTGGTGCCGCTGAATTACGAGCTCAAGAACGGCGAGATCGTCGAGATCCTGGCGAGCAAGAACTCGCGCGGGCCGTCGCGGGACTGGCTGAACCCGAACCTCGGCTTCATCAAGACGGGGCACACGCGGGAGAAGATCCGCCAGTGGTTCAAGAAGCAGGAGCGCGCGGAGAACATCGAGCGCGGACGCGAGCTGCTGGAGAAGGAGCTGCGGCGGATCGGCCTTTCGCCGGCGGAGCACGCGGGCGAGATCCTGCGCATCTTCAAGTACGAGTCGATGGACGACTTCCTGGCGGCGCTGGGGTACGGGGGCGTGAGCACGGCGCACTTCGCGACGCGGCTGGCGCCGCTGCTGCACAAGGACGAGCCGGAGGAGGAGCCGGAGGGGCTGCCGGACGGGACGGCGCCGCTGCCGCCGCGGGTGCAGACGCAGACGGTGCAGGTGCTGGGGACGGGCGACCTGCTGACGCAGATCGCGCGCTGCTGCAACCCGGTCCCGGGCGACGAGATCATCGGCTACGTGACGCGCAGCCGCGGCGTGACGGTGCACCGCGCCGACTGCTTCAACGTGCTGCACGAGGACGAGCAGGACCGGCTGGTGGAGGTGGAGTGGGGGCGGACGGCGGAGCTGTACCCGGTGGCGGTGCGCATCGAGGCGTGGGACCGCGTCGGACTGCTGCGCGACATCTCGACGCTGGTGTCGGACGAGAAGGTGAACATGGTGGGCGTGCGGACGGAGCACATGGACGACCGGACGACGCACGTGTACCTGACGCTGGAGACGACGGGCATCCCGCAGCTCAGCCGCGTGATGGCGAAGCTGGAGTCGGTCCGCGGCGTGATCTCCGTCAACCGCACGGTGGACCACCGCCGCGCACCCACGGGCGCCGTGTAGGGGGCGGGCGACGTAGTCGCGGGTCGCCGGGCGGGGTGGCCTGACTCGCGTCGCCGGCCCGGCGCGACACGCTCGCTCCCGATTGACATTCCTCGTTAGCCACGTATATTAGTCGCCTAAGCCGCAACACCCCGCCGGCAGGCCGCGGCCACGCCCCGTCACAGGAAGGAGCGCGGGCATGCGCACGATCGCGCGATACCGGTGGAGTCTCGTCGTCGCGCTTGCGCTGGCAGTGCTGGCGATTGCGGGCTTGAGCCGCGTCACGTTACGCGACGCCGGCGCGGAGCCCGTCGCCTTCTCCCTGTCGGTGGACTGCGACGTGCTAACGCCGGGCATTCAGGATGCGTGCGTGTTCCCGTCCGGCACGACGGACGTCGACGTGGACATCGTGCTGACGAACGGCACGGACGCGGACGTGATGCTCGGCTCGCATGACTTCTTCGCGACGACAAACGAGTCCGTGCTCGACCCGAAGCCGGGAAGTGCGGACCCGTTCAACTCCAACCCGGACGTGAATGAAGAGGCGGTCGGAGCCCAAGGGTGGAACTGTGCATTAGTATCGTCGCCAGACACGGATCCCAACCCCCTCATCGCGACGTCCGCCCTGGTGTGCTTCGGTGCCGGGCCCGACTTCCCGGCAGTAGGCGCCGGCCAAGCGCTGCCGCTCGCCCGCATCCGTTACACGGCGAGCGAAGGCGCCGCGAACATCACACTCGGCAACGTACTCGTGGCTGATTCATTCCACTCGGAGCTATTCAGCTGCGCGCCTGTCTCGCTATTCGAGGGCACATGCTCGCCGGCGTACGTGCAAATCGGGAGCGGTGCAGGCACCTCAACGCCGGTGCCCACCGCTTCCGTCACGCCGACGAGCACGGCGACGCCGCTGCCTGCGAATGGCAGCGTCTCGACGGTGCTGCCGCTGGGCCACTCGGTCTGCATCGCGGCGTCCGCGCTCATGGCCGCAGTGCCCGATATCACGGCCGCGAGCGCATGCAGCAATTTGCACCGACAGCTCGACCTGCAGACGCTGGTGAAGTGCATCCAGGGGAACTGCAATACCTTCGGCCCAGTCAACCCTTTGCCGGAGGACTTCGCGGTGATCGACCTGGACGCTGACCAGGTGCACCCCGGGCGGCCGATGGCCTTCATCGCGTTTGTTGATGGCGATCATCCGGTGGAGTTCGAGACGTCGGCCGGGCAGTTTCTCATGGACGGCGTCTTCAGCGAGACGTACGTGTGCGACACGGCGATCGAGGACCCGGACTGCGACACAAGCACGCTGACGCAGG
>DATMAH010000306.1:0-7371 GCA_035583735.1 Dehalococcoidia bacterium | reverse complement strand
GAGACGTCCACTGTTACTCGAGCCGGTAGATCTTCCCGCGCAGCCCCAGGTAGTACAGCGAGCCGTCATAGACGTCGAGGTCGACCGGATTGTCCGCTGCGACGAGCACCGTGTCAACGTTGCCGGTAGCCAGGTCCAGCCGCCTGATCCAGTTGCCGAGGAAGTCGGCGAAGTAGTAGCCGCCGTTGAAGAAGACGCCGCCGGTGATCGCCTGTCCTTCGTCGTGCGTGTAGCTGTAGACCGGGTCGATGACGCCGTCGGCCCCGCACGGGCCCTCGCACGCCGACCAGCCGTAGTCGCCGCCGGCGAAGACCTCGTTGATCTCCTCGTAGTCGTCCTGCCCAACGTCGTTGACGAACATCCGGCCGTCCGGGGCGAACGCGAACGTGAACGGGTTGCGCAGCCCGTACGCGTAGACGGCGCGATACACGCCAGTCGCCGTCGCCGCGAACGGATTGTCGTCCGGGATGCTGCCGTCGCGATTGATGCGCAAGATGTAGCCCTGCCGTCGCTTCAAGACATCGGGCGCGTCCCCCGGAAACCGCCGCGCGCCCTCGCCCAGCCCGACATACAGCATTCCGTCCGGCCCGAAGTGGAGCGCGCCGCCCACGTGGTTCAGCGACACCGGCCCCAATTCAAGCAGCACACGCTCTCCGCTGGCGTCGGGCGCGTCGCCGTTGGCGCGGATGCGTACGATGCGGCCGTTCGCCCCTGAGTAGAGGCTGCCCGGCGTGACCCCACCGGGATATGTGTAGTAGGCGTAGACGTACGGGCTGTTCTCGAAGTGCGGGTCGAGCGCCATCCCAAGCAGGCCACGCTCGTTGAGGGACGACACATCAAACGTCGCGAACGTCGTCACTTCGCCCTCACGGACGATGCGGATCGCGCCGTGCTTCTCGGCGACGAAGATGCGGCCGTCCGGCGCGAACGCCATCGACGTCAGCGGCGCCGCCAGGTCGGTGACCGGCGTCGACTTCAGGCACGTCGCGCCCAGCGAGAGCGCCGCCGCGGCGCCGAACGCGAACAGCGCAAGCCATCGGCCGAGCCTCATGTCGCCCCCTGTCCTTCGGGCTGCCGGTCCGCTGCGGACTATGGCGCGGGCGCGTACGCCGAGTCAAGGCGGGCGCAGGACGCGCGTCTTATGTCGAAGCGCGGCGACTCGTTCGGTACAGGAAGAGGGGCCGCGTGTGCGGCCCCTCCTTCATTCTCACTTCCCCACCAGACTTAGAAGCAGGGGGTCGCAGTCGGCGACGGGGTGATCGTCGGATTCGGCGTTGGCGTGTCTGTGGGCGTACCAGGCGTCGGTGTATTCGTCGCCGCGGAGCACTCATCGACGTCGTTGCCGGTGTCGGACGCCGGCTCGGCCAGCGTGCCGTCGATCTCGCCATCGACCCACACGTCCACCTCCGTCACGACATCGTCGTCGTCCGAGACGTTGTTGATCGTGATCGAGAAGGTGTCCGTGTCGTCCTCGTCCAGGTCGGACACGGAGGCGTCCTTGCCGACGGTGACGACCTTGCCGTCCTCGTCCCTCACGACGATGCAGACGACGACGTCCTCGAGCTCGTCCTCGCCGTTGTTCTTGACCGTGCCGGTGACCTTGAGGTCATCGCCGAGGCGGCGGGCGAAGACGTTCGAGATGGTGATGTCGCTGTCCTCGGTCTGGCCGACCTTGAAGGAGTTGTTGAAGTTGATGCGCCAGAGCGAGTTCTTCACGTCGTCCGGGTCGATCGTCGAGTCGCTGGCGGCGAAGAAGCTCGACGTGCCGTCCTGGAGCGAGCGCGGGCAGGGCACGACGCTCGCCGTGTCGATGAGGTCGTTGTCCTTGTCGAGGAACGCGACGAGGATCTCGTGATTCAGGATGTCGACGCCGCTGTCGTTGAACATCTCGCCGGCGACGACGGCGTCATCGTCGATGACGGTGATGCGGACGTTCCGGACCACGCAGGTCGCCGCGGTGGCCGCGACGGCGAGGGTGGCCAGGAGGCCCAGGGCTAACCACTTTTTCAATGGACTCCTCCTTGTGGGTTCCGCCGGACGCTCCCTGCGCCCGGTGCGGGGCATGCTCGGCAATCGCTCTCATAAACGACCGCCGGGCTCGCGAGGTTAACGCCGAGGTGTAAAAAGACTGTGAACCACGTTCGCCATCACGTCCTGCCGCCAGCGAAGCGGTTGATGTCGATGAGGGCGCGCTCGTGCTGGCCTTCGCCGATCTTCACGCCGTCCTCGTTGTACACCTCGACGTCGAAGAGATACCGCCGGCCGTTGACCTCCTTGAGCGCCACCTTCGCCGTGACCGCCTTGCCGATCGCGGTCGGGGCCAGGTGGCGCACATCGACCCGGTAGCCGACGGACTGCTCTCCCGGGTCGACAAAGCGCGACATCAGCCGCACACAGGTGCCCTCGATGAGCTGGATCATGGACGGGGTCGAGTACATCGACGGGACGTCCGGGCCGAGATGCGTGATGCCCATCTGCGGCGTCGTCGTTATGGTCATCTCTTCGGCCGTGCCCGGGATGAACCCATCTTTCAAGGGCAGACTCCTTTCACCCATCCCACCGGCGCAGATGGTAGCACATACGAGCAGAGACGTTCCCCCCGCGCGCGTTGTTCCCGTCGTGCCGTTATGTCGCGACCCGGCGGTGGCGTGAGACCACAGTGCGCGGGCGCCCCTTCACCGCCGCGACCGCATCGCGGCGGGCGGCCGGACGCGGACGAACCCTGTTTCATGTGCGTTCACGTGTCTCAGATGTTGCGCCAGGGACTGCGGTCAGTCAGGCTCTTCCGCGGCGCCAACGGAGAAGTACGTCGCGTCCGGGTGGTGGAACACCATCGCCGAGACCGATGCCTCCGGCTCCATCATGAAGCCTTCGGTGAGCACGACGCCGATGTCGGCGGGCTCGAGCAGGCGGAAGAGCGCCGCCTGCTGCTCGAGGTCGGGGCAGGCGGGGTAGCCGAAGCTGTAGCGCTTGCCACGGTACTTCGCCTGGAAGAGGTCCTTGCGGGTCAACGACGGCGGGTCCGGGAAGCCCCACATCGCGCGCAGCCGCGAGTGCAACCACTCCGCCGCAGCCTCCGCCGTCTCCAGCGCCAGCGCCTGCAGCGCGTACGAGCGCACGTACTCGCCGCGCGCCTTCGCCGCCTCGGCGAGCTGGCTGATGCCGGCGCCCGCCGTCGTCACGAGGAGCGCGATGTGGTCGCGCCGCGCGCCGCCGTCCGTGCGCTCCGGCGGCAGCACCAGGTCGCTCAGGGCGAGGCCGTCGTCGCGGCGCTGGCGGGGGAACGTGAGCGTCTCGATGGGCTGGGAGCCGCCGGGCGCGAAGAGGTGGATGCGGTTGCCGTCGGGCTCGGCCTCGAAGTAGCGCCACACGGCGCCCACCTTCATCGCACCGGCCCGGCACTCAGCCTTCACCTGCTCCACCTGCTCCTCCAGCTCGACCGCCTTCACGTCGCCGCGCTCGAGCGCCTCCGTGAAGCGGCCGCGGAAGCCCAGGTGGCGGCCGTAGAGCATCTGCGGGTTGACGTAGCTCCAGATCGTGTCGAGGCTGACGCGCTCGGCGAATGCGCCCTCCGCCGTCGGCCACGATATCGTCTTCGGTACGCCGGTGATCTCGATGGCGTGCCGGTCGCGATCGGGCGCCGGCGGGATCGGCACGTCGAGCGAGATGCGCGACGAGCGCTGTTCCGTCTCCGGCGGCAGCTCCTCGTCCGAGACGCGCGGCCTGTCCGTGGCGTCCATCTCGAGCAGCCGCGCCTCGAGGTCGCGTCGCAGCTCGGGGTCCATCAGCCGGTTCAGCGTGTCGAGGCCGTTCATCGCGTCGTTGCAGTAGACGACGGTGCCCTCGTAGGCGGGGGCGATCTTCGTGCGCGTAAAGCGGTCGGACAGCGCGGCGCCGCCGACGAGCACCGGCAGGTCGATGCCGGCATCGCGCAGGTCGCTCGCCGTCACCACCATCTGCTGCGCCGACTTCACCAACAGCCCGGAGAGGCCGATGGCGTCCGGCTTGTGGCGGTGCGCCTCTTCGACCAGCACCTCCGGCGGCACCTTGATGCCCAGGTTGACCACGGTGTAGCCGTTGTTCGACATGATGATGTCGACCAGGTTCTTGCCGATGTCGTGCACGTCGCCCTTTACCGTCGCGAGGATGATCTTGCCGCGCGACGACGACTCGCTCTTCTCCATGAACCGCTCGAGGTACGAGACCGCCGCCTTCATCGCTTCGGCGCTCTGCAGCACCTCGGCGACGATCAGCTCGTTCGCGTTGAACAGCCGGCCGACCTCGTCCATGCCCTTCATCAGCGGGCCGTTGATGATGTCGAGCGGCGCCGCCTCCTTGAGCTTGAGGTCGAGGTCGGCGATGAGGCCGTCCTTCGTCCCCTCGATGATGTAGTTGGCGAGGCGCTCGTCGAGCGAGAGCGTCGAGACGTCCTTCTTCACGCGCGACGCCGCGTCGCGGAAGTGCGCGGCGACCGCCGCGATCGGGTCGTCGCCGCGGTTGAAGAGCAAGTCCTCCGCGAGGCGCCGCTCCTCCTCCGGGATGGACGGATAGCGTTCCAGCTTCTCCGGCTGGACGATGGCGAGGTCGAGCCCCGCCTTCGTGCAGTGGTAGAGGAAGACGGAGTTGACGACCTCGCGGCCGGCGTCCGGCAACCCGAAGGAGACATTGCTGATGCCCAGCACCGTCTTCGCGTGCGGCAGCCGCTCCTTGATCAGCCGCACGCCCTCGATCGTCTCCGCGGCGCTGCCGACGTAGTTCTCGTCGCCCGTCGCGCAGGGGAAGACGAGCGGGTCGAAGATGATGTCCTCCGGCCGCACGCCGAAGTCCTCCGTGAGGATCCGGTACGAGCGCTCGGCGATCGCGAGCTTGCGCTCGCGCGTGATCGCCTGTGCCTGCTCCTTGTCCTCGTCGATGCAGCCGACGATGAGCGCCGCGCCGTACTTCTTCGCCAGCGGCACGACCCGCTCGAACTTCTCCAGGCCGTCCTCCAGGTTGATGGAGTTGATGATCGACTTGCCCTGGCAGTACTGGAGCGAGCGCTCGATGGCGCGCGGGTCCGTGGTGTCGACCATAATCGGCACGCGCACCTTCTTCGACAGCAGGTCGTAGAAGCGGTCGATGTCCGTCAGCTCGTCGCGGTCGACGTTCTGCAGGTTGACGTCGATGATCTGCGCGCCGCCCTTCACCTGCTGGCGCGCGATCTCGCTGGCCTCCTCGTACTTCTCGCTGGAGATGAGGCGCTTGAACTTGCGCGAGCCGACCTCGTTCGTCCGCTCGCCCACGATGAGCGGCCGGTTGTCCTCCGTCGCCTCGACCATGTCGATGCCCGAGAACATCGTCCGGTGCATCACCTGCGGGACGCGCGGGCGCTTACCTTCGACCATCTGCGCGAACGCGCGCGTGTGGTCGAACGTCGTGCCGCAGCAGCCGCCGACGACGTTCAGCCAGCCGTTGCCGGCGAAGCGCTCCAGCACGGCCGCCATCTGCTGCGGCGACTCGTGGTACTTCCCTTCTTCGTCCGGCAGCCCGGCGTTCGGCCAGCTCGAGAGCCGGAACTCCGACGTCGCCGCGAGCGCGCGCATGTGGTCGGTCATGAACTCTGGCCCCGTGCTGCAGTTCAGCCCGAGCGTGAACAGATCGGCGTGCTGCAGCGAGACGGCGGCCGCCTCGGCCGACTGGCCGGCGAGCATCGTGCCATTCAGCTCGATCGTCGCGGACACCATCACCGGCAGCCGGAAGCCCAGCTCGTCGAACAGCCGCCAGATGCCGATGAGCGCCGCCTTGATCGTGCGCGTGTCGTTCTGCGTCTCCAGCATCAGCAGGTCGGCGCCGCCGGCGACGAGGCCCTTCGCCCACTCGTAGTACACCTGCGACATCTCGTCGAACGTGATGCCGCCGGTGACGGAGAGCGCCTTCGTCGTCGGGCCCATGTTGCCGGCGACGAAGCGCGGGCGCCCCGGCCTGGCGTAGGCGTCCGCGACCTTGCGGGAGAGGCGCGCCGCCGCCTCGTTGATCTCGACGGTCCGGTCCTGCAGCCCGTATTCCGCCAGCACGATGGATGCGCCACCGAACGTGTTGGTGCTGATGATGTCGGCGCCGGCCTCCAGGTAGCCGCGGTGGGCGTCCTCGATGACGTCCGGGCGCGTGATGACGAGCTGCTCCGGGCAGCCTTCGTACTGGGGGCCGCCGTAGTCCGCAGCCGTCAGGTCGCGGCCGTGGACGTACGTCCCGTACGGCCCGCCGACGACGAGGATGCGTTCAGCGGCCGCCTCGTAGAGCAGCCTGATGCGGTCTTCCCGGTCCGCCATTGGACTTCAATGGTAGCGGACGGGTGGTGCGTCGTGTGTCATGGGTCGTGGGTCGCAGGACTCGCTGCCGGGTGACGTAACAGCGAGCCCCACCCGCACACGACGCACGCGCCACGACTCACCAGTCCGGCACGTTCTCCAGGAGGTCCGGCGTGTTGGTGAGGGGGCGCGGGTTGGTGAAGTCGCCGTCCATGAGCCAGAGGTCGGCGGTGCCGCTCTCGCGGCGCGCGAGATAGACGTAGAGGCTGCTGTCGGGCGCCGGCGCCATGTAGTCGTCGGTGCCAGGCTCGGTCGTGAGGCGCCGGTGCGTCTCGCCCGTCGTGTCGTCCGAGCCGATCTCGCGGATGAAGAGGTCGATGTTGCCGGGCTCGTCGGCCGGCGCCGTCGCGTACGTCACGTACTGGCCATCGCGCGTGAAATGCGGGCACAGGTCCGACGACGGCGTGGCAACCTCCACGCGCACCTCGCCGCCACCCGCCGCGATGGCGTAGATGTCGACGTCGTTCTTCGCCTGCTCGATCGCCGCGAACCAGATCTCGGCGCCGTCGCGCGTCCATGCCGGGAACTCGGCGAACTTGTACGGCCCGGCCAGCCGCTGCCGTCCGGAGCCGTCCGCGTTCATCACCATGAGAAAGCTGCCTTCCCCGTCGACGATCTCGATGTACGTGATGCGTGTGCCGTCCGGCGAGAACTTCGGCGCCCACTCGGTGGCGTCCGGCGTGTTCGTGAGGTTGACGCCGTTGGCGCCGCCGGCGTCCATCACCCAGACGTCGTACGTGCCCGGCGGCGCATCGCGGTCCGAGACGAACACCACCTGCGCGTAGTCCGGGGACCAGCCGGGGTGGCCGGAGAAGCCGGCGTCGTCGGTGAGCGGCGTCATGTTCTCGCCGTTGGCGTCGATGGTGTAGACGTTGGTGCTGCCGTCGACGGCCGAGCGCGCCTCGTAGACGATCGGCTGGGTGACGCCGCTCGGCGTGCCGCTCGCTCCGGGCGTCGCCGTGGCGTCGCCGGGCGGCTGCGTCGGGGCCGCCGTCGGGCCGCCGGGCGGCGCCGGGTCGCCGGC
>DATMAH010000305.1:0-8902 GCA_035583735.1 Dehalococcoidia bacterium | reverse complement strand
CCCCCGCCGGCGCCGCCCGTCCTGCGGTTCCCGTGGGGGCCGCTACAGGCTAGACGCGCATGCCGCCGCGCACGCCGCGGTCGCCCCGGTCCGTGTGCTCGCGCTCTTCGCGCGCGGTCATCGCCTCCATGCGCAGGAGTCCGAGCACGGTGTAGATGGCCGCGGCGCCGACGATCACGTAGATGGTGCGCGTGATGCCGTTAGACGTGCCCCACTCCTCCCCGAAGATCTCCGCCACCAGGTCGTACTCGAAGAGGCCGACGAGGCCCCAGTTGACCCCGCCGACGACGAGGATGATGGCGGCGAGCCACTCGAGGGGGTTGAGGTGGGGTGTGCTGAACATGCCGCTGCTCCTTTCACGAAGCGAGTCGCTGATACCGTCTTTGCACTCTACGGTCACGCCCAGCGGGCGCGCTCTACGTCATGCGGCGGTCGGCGCGCTTCGGCACGGCGTTGTCGCCGGGCGGTGGTGAGTTGATGCGGGTCTGCCCGCCGCTGGCGGCGCTCGCAGGGTGCTGAAGAAGCCGTCCCGCCTCGTGACGCGGGCTCGCAGCCCCCGCGGTTAGGTCCGCGAACCTGCTCGTGGTCCAGGCGGGCGCGGCGCTCGTGTCGGTCCTTCAGCGTCCTGCTAGGAGAGCTCCAGCACGGCGTACAGCGCCAGATGCGCCCCACTCGCCGCAGCGGCTGAACAGGTTCAGCGTGGTGACGTTGGCGGCGGGCCCGCCACCCCCGGCGGCAGGATGCGGAAGCGTATGGCCCGCGGCAGCGGCGCGATAGTCTCAGGGCATGAGCACCTGGACGTACGGCGAGGCGCTCGCCTGGCTGCGGTCGCTGCCGGACTTCGAGCGCACGGGCGAGTTCTCGGAGCGGCCGGATGTCGAGCCGGTGCTGGCACTGCTCGCGGCGCTGGGTGACCCGCACCGCGCCCGGCCGACGGTGCACCTCGCCGGCTCGAAGGGCAAGGGCAGCACCGGCGCCATGGTCGAGTCGCTGCTGCGCGCGGCGGGGCTGCGCACCGGGTACTACATCAGCCCCCACCTGCACCGCTGGCGCGAGCGCATCCGTCTCGGCGGTGAACCCGCGACGGAGGAGGCGTTCGCGTCCGCGCTCGCCTCGGTCCGGGACGCGCTGCCCGGTGTCGCGGAGCGGTTTCCGGGACGGCACTTCATCGCCTTCGACGCGCTGACGATGGCGGCGTTCGTCGCCTTTCGCGATGCGTCGGCAGACGCGCAGGTCGTCGAAGTGGGGCTGGGCGGACGTCTCGACTCCACCAACGTCTTCCACGAGGCCGCGCACGTTGCGCACGTTGCCGTCATCACGCCCATCTCGCTGGAGCACACCGACATCCTCGGGACGACGATTCCGCAGATCGCGCGCGAGAAGGCGGGCATCATCACGCCCGGCTGCACCGTCGTCGTCTCGCCGCAGCGCGAATCGGCGCTCGACGTCATCCGCGCGGTGGCGGCGGAGCGAGGCGCCGCGGTGGTCGAGGTCGCGGCGTCCTGCCAGGTGAGCCGCACGTCGGCGTCGGCGGGCGAGCAGAAGTTCAAGCTGAAGACGCCGCGAGGGACCTACGATGTGACGCTGCCGCTCGCCGGACGGCACCAGCTCGAGAACGCGGCGGCCGCTGTGGTGGCGTGCGAGGCCTTCGCCGGTCGTGCGGGCATGGAGCTGACGCCGGTGCACGTGCGCGAGGGCCTCGGGCGCGTCAGGTGGCCGGCCCGGCTGGAAGTGCTGCAGCGCCGGCCGCTCGTCGTCATCGATGGCGCGCACAACGGCGACTCCGCGAAGCGCATGGCGGCGGCGCTGCGGGACGATTTCGGGCTGGCGTCGGCGACGTTCGTGTTCGGGTCGCTCGCGGGGAAGGACGTCGGCGGGATGGCGGCGGCAGTGGCGCCGGTGGCGGCGGCCGTCTACGCCACGGGCTGGCCATCGGAGCGGGCAGCGGACCCGCGGGAGCTGGCCGCCGCGTTCGCGGGGTTGGACGTGCCCGTCTTCACGTTCGGGGATCCGGTGCAGGCGTACGAGGCGGCCGTTGCCGCCGCCGGCGAGAGCGGGGCCGTGGTGGCGTTCGGGGCGCTCTCGTTCGTGGCGCTGGTGCGCGCATACGTGCTCGGAATCGAATCCGATATGATCAGGATGATGTCGCGGGCGCCCCGGGAAGCCGCCCGCGGCGAGGGTCCAGCACGAGCCACGGAGTAGTCGACGAGCATGAACAACGGCAGGGACGCGAACGGGCGCCACCGCGTCGTCATCACCGGCATGGGCACGCTGAACCCGCTGGGCAACAGCGTCAGCGAGTACTGGGAGAAGGCGCTCGCCGGCAAGTCGGGCATCGACTATCTGACGACGGTCGACACGACCGGCTACGAGACGCACGTCGCCGGCGAGGTCCGCAACTTCAAGCCCGAGGACTACATGGACCGCAAGGAGGCGCGGCGCATGTCGCGCTTCTCGCAGCTCGCGGTCGCCGCCGCGCGCGAGGCGGTCGCGCAGGCCGGCCTGAAGATGGACGACGAGGACCCGTACCGGGTGGGCGTGCTCTTCGGCAACGGGATGGGCGGCTATCCGGACACCGACCAGGCCGTGAAGGACATCGTGCAGAAGGGCCCGCGCCGCATGGACCCCTTCTACATGGTGAAGATGCTGCCCAACATGGCCGCCGCACAGGTCGCGATGCAGTACGGCGCCAAGGGCTACAACGCCACGATCAGCACGGCCTGCGCGTCCGCCGGCAACGCCATGGGCGAGGCGCTGGAGTTCATCCGCGCCGGCCGCGCCGACGTCATGTTCACCGGCGGCACCGAGGCGGGGCTGAGCGAGCTGGGGCTGGCGGCGTTCCAGATCATGAAGGCGCTCTCGACCCGGAACGACCCGCCGCAGGGCGCGAGCCGCCCCTTCGACGCCAAGCGCGACGGCTTCGTTTCGTCAGAGGGCGCGGCCGTCTTCATCATCGAGTCGCTGGAGCATGCGAAGAAGCGCGGTGCGCCGATCCTCGCCGAGCTGGCCGGCTACGGCTGCACGTCGGACGCGTACCACGTCGTCGCGCCTGTCGAGGACGGCGAGACGACGGCCGCCTGCATGTCGCTCGCCCTGCGGGACGCCGGCGTGAAGCCGGAGGATGTCGACTACGTCAACGCGCACGCAACGTCGACGCAGATGAACGACAAGTACGAGACGATCGCCCTCAAGCGCGTCTTCGGCGAGTACGCGTACCAGGTGCCGATCAGCGCGACGAAGTCCCTCATCGGCCACACGCTGGGCGCATCCGCGGCGATCGAGTCCGTCGTCTGCGTGCAGACGATCCTCACCGGCAAGATCCACCCGACGATCAACCAGGAGTTCCCGGACCCGGACTGCGACCTCGACTACGTGCCCAACCAGGCGCGCGAAGCGGAGGTGGACGTCGTGCTGAAGAACAGCTTCGGGTTCGGCGGCCAGAACGCCTGCCTCGTCTTCCGGAAGTTCGAGGAATAGTGCGCGTACTCGTCACCGGCGGCGCCGGCTTCATCGGGTCCGCCGTCACGCGCGTGCTCCTCGAAGAGGGCCACGACGTCACCGTCCTCGACAATCTCTCGAAGGGATTCCGCGAGCTGGTGCCGGGCGAGGCGCGCTTCATCGAGGGCGACCTGCGCGACGAGGAGCGGCTGCCCGGGTGGCTGCGCGGCCACGACGCCGTCATCCACATGGCCGCGTTCATCGAGGTGGGGCGCAGCGTGCAGGAGCCGGTGCTGTTCGCGGAGAACAACATCGTCAACTCCGTGCGCCTGCTGGAGGCGATGCACCAGGCGGACGTCGGCAAGATCGTCTTCTCGTCGAGCGCGACGGTGTATGGCGTGCCGGAGCGGCTGCCGGTCAGCGAGGAGGACCGCCTGGGCGTGCAGTCGAATCCGTACGGCGCATCGAAGGTGGCGACCGAGGCGTTCTGCGCCGTCTACAACCAGCTCTACGAGATGGACGCGATGGTGCTCCGCTACTTCAACCCCTACGGCCCAAACGAGCTGCACGAGCCGGAGACGCACGCCATCCCCAATTTCGTCACGGCCGCGCTTGAGGGGCGCCCGATCCCGCTCTACTGGAAGGGTGAGCAGGTGCGCGACTTCATCTACGTCGACGACCTGGCGCGCGCCCACACGGCCGTGCTGCCGCTGACAGGGCTGCAGTACTTCAACATCGGCAGCGAGACGGGGACGAAGATCATCGACCTTGTGACGGACATCTGCGAGATCGCCGGTGTGCCGGTACGCATCGAGGATTTGGGCGAGCGGCCTGGCGACGTCGAGGCGAACTACGCCTCGTCGGCGAAGCTGATGGCGGCGACGGACTGGCGTCCGGAAGTGCCGCTGCAGGAGGGCCTCACGCGCACCGTCCGCTGGTTCCGCGACCGGCGCGGGTAGCGTCGCCTAGCGGTAGATGCGGCCGCCGCTTTCGCGGAACTCCTTCGCCTTCTCGCTCATCCCCAGCTCGATCGCGTCTTCCTCCGCGACGCCGAGCTTCGCGGCGTAGTCGCGCACGTCTTGCGTGATGCGCATCGAGCAGAAGTGGGGGCCGCACATCGAGCAGAAGTGCGCAGTCTTCGCGGGCTCGGCGGGCAGCGTCTCGTCGTGGAACGACGCGGCGGTCTCGGGGTCGAGCGAGAGGTTGAACTGGTCGCGCCAGCGGAACTCGAAGCGGGCCTTCGAGAGGGCGTCGTCCCAGGCCTGTGCGCCCGGGTGGCCCTTGGCGAGATCGGCGGCGTGGGCGGCGATCTTGTAAGCGATGACGCCGTCCTTCACGTCCTGGCGGTCGGGGAGGCCGAGGTGCTCCTTCGGCGTGACATAACAGAGCATCGCTGTGCCGTACCAGCCGATCATCGCCGCGCCGATGGCCGACGTGATGTGGTCGTAGCCGGGCGCGATGTCCGTGGTCAGCGGGCCGAGCGTGTAGAAGGGCGCCTCGTGGCAGACCTCCATCTGCAGGTCGACGTTCTCCTTGATCTTGTGCATCGGCACGTGGCCGGGGCCTTCGATCATCACCTGCACGTCGTGGCGCCAGGCGATTTCCGTCAGCTCGCCCAGCGTGCGCAGCTCGGCGAACTGCGCCTCGTCGTTGGCGTCGGCGATCGACCCGGGCCGCAGGCCGTCGCCGAGGGAGAACGAGATGTCGTACGCCGCCATGATCTCGCAGATGTCCTCGAAGTGCGTGTAGAGGAAGTTCTCCTCGTGGTGCGCCAGGCACCACGCCGCCATGATCGAGCCGCCGCGGGAGACGATGCCGGTGACGCGCCGCGCCGTCAGCGGGATGTAGGCGAGGCGCACGCCGGCGTGGATGGTGAAGTAGTCGACACCCTGCTCCGCCTGCTCGATCAGCGTGTCGCGGTACACCTCCCACGACAGCTCCTCGATCTTGCCGCCGACCTTCTCGAGCGCCTGGTAGATCGGCACGGTGCCGACCGGCACCGGCGAGTTGCGGATGATCCACTCGCGCGTCTTGTGGATGTCCTTGCCGGTCGAGAGGTCCATCACCGTGTCGGCGCCCCAGCGCGTCGACCAGCGCATCTTCTCGACCTCCTCCTCGATGGACGAGGCGACGGCGGAGTTGCCGATGTTCGCGTTCACCTTCACCAGGAAGTTGCGGCCGATGATCATCGGCTCTGATTCCGGGTGGTTGACGTTCGCCGGGATGATCGCCCGCCCCGCCGCCACCTCATCGCGCACGAACTCCGGCGAGAGGCCCTCGCGGATGGCGATGAACTCCATCTCCGGCGTGACGGTGCCGCGCCGCGCGTAGTGCATCTGCGTCACGGTGGCGCCGGGCTTCGCGCGCAGAGGCCGGCGGTGCGCCGCGAACGCCGGCTCGCCGCCGCTGCCGTTGCGGTGGCCGTTGTCGCGCGCCCGCGCGTTGCGACCGTCGTACTCCTCGACGTCGCCGCGCTCCCGGATCCACGTCGCGCGCAGGGGCGGCAATCCGGCACGCACGTCGGTCGTGAGGGCGGGGTCTGTGTAGGGGCCGCTCGTGTCGTAGAGGCGGACCGGCGGGTTCGGCTCAGCGAGCGCCACCTCGCGGAAGGGGACGCGGATGTCCGGGCGCGAGCCGGCGAGGTAGACCTTGCGGCTGTTGCGCGCGGCGAGAGCGCCGGCGGCGGAGGCGGCGTGGCCGTTCGTGGAGGCGGGCGTGGACATGGGGCGACTCCTTCGTCTGGCGCGACGTGGAACTCCGGGAAACGGAAACGCCGCTGGAAAGCGGCGCGCTCGTACGGTTGCGTGTCCCTTCGCCGGAATGACCCGGATCAGGTTCAAGCGGTCGGCCGAGCGGCGGCCCTCTCAGCCCGGCGACCTCCCGGGCTCCCGTCACGGTATGCGGTTGTCGCCTCTACGGTACCGCCGCGGCCCGCTCGCTGGCAACCGGCCGAAAGGGGGTCACGCCTCCTCGTCGTCCTCCACGACCACCACCTCGTCTGGGTGGGCGGCGCTCTGGTGGTCCGCGAGGCAGGCCTCGGAGCAGAGGACGGCGGTGCAGCGCCGGCACGGGAAGACGTTCTCGCGCTCGTTCGGGTCCGTGCTCAGCGGGCGGCCGCAGACGGGGCAGACGGGCGTGGTCATCAATTCTCCTCTCGGTGGGGCGGACGCTGCCAGGGCATCGATGCGCCTCTCATGGTACAGGCACGACGCGCCGGCCGCCGAAGCCAGGCGATCGCTCGATTATCATGCGGCCCATGGCGCGGGCCTTCCACCTGCAGCGGAACCTCCGCATGTTCTACATCTTCGGCGCGGCGCGCGAGCTGACGCCGATGCTGGCGATCTGGGTCGTGTACCTGACGGACTTCCGCGACCTGACGCTGACGCAGGTCGGCATCATGGAGGGCTTGTTCTGGGGCGTGAAGCTCGCGCTCGAGATCCCGTCGGGCGCGTTCGCCGACCGGTTCGGGCGGAAGGCGACGTTCGTCACCGGCATCACGCTGGAGGCGACGGGCACGCTGATCTTCGCGCTCGCGGGGGACTTCGCGCTGCTGGCGCTCTCGTACGTCATCTGGTCGGGCGGGCTGGCGTTCCGCACGGGCAACGACGAGGCGTATCTCTACGATGCGCTGTCCTCCGGCGGTCGCGGCGGCGAATACGCCGACCGCATCGGCGTGTACTGGGCGCTGCAGACGGCGGGGCTCCTCGTGGGGGGCGTCGCCGGCGGTGTGCTGGCCGCCGTCACCAGCCTGCAGGTGGCCATCTTCGCGTCCCTGATCCCGTTCGCCCTCGCGACGCCGCTGCTGCTCGCCATCGAGGAGCCGCCGCGCCGGGCGCGCGACGCCACGCTCACGCTCGTTTCGACGCTGTCCACCGGTTTGCGCGTCGTGCGCCGCTCGCCGGAGTTGCGCAGCATGTTGCTGCTGCAGGTGTCGCTCAGCGGCGTGTTCCCGGCGTACTTCCTGCTGTCACAGCCGTTTCTCGACCACCATGACGTCTCGCTGGCGCTGTTCGGCGTGCTGGCGGTGCCGGTGCATCTCGCGCGCACGGCGGCCGGCCTGTTGAGCGGCCGCGCGACGCGCCGCCTCGGGCTGGCGACGACCCTCTGGCTCGCCGTCGGCGGCGCCGTGTCGGGCCTGCTGGTGCTGGCGCTGGTGGACCACGTCGTCGCCTTCGCCGGCCTCGCCGTGGCGATGGCGGCGGTCGCGCTATCGCTGCCCGCCATCGGCACGTACGTGAACGAGCGGACGGACTCGCACGTGCGGGCGACGGTGCTGTCCGTCGCGCCGATGGGGACATCCGTGATGATGGCGCTGACGAGCATGTCCGCCGGCGCGATCGGCGCGGCATCGCTGCGGCTGGGCTTCGGGGCCATCGCCGTGGCCGTGGGCGTCTGCGCCGCGTGGAACCTGTTGACGTGGATGGCGACGAGCGGCGCCCTGCCGGAGCGGGAGCCGGAGATCGAGCCCGTCGAAGCCTGATCAGAAGAGCGCCCGCGCATCCAGGCGCGGGCGCTCATGTCGTTGCCCGGCGGCGACGTCAGAAGCGCTCGACCTGGATGGTGAAGAGGCCGGTGGAGACGTACTGCCATTGCGACGTCCTGGCCCCCTTGGGCGCGAACCAGAGCCACGCCTTCACCTGTACCGGTCCGGTCGGGACGTCCTCGGCGAACATGTAGACGCCCACGGGCGTCTTGCTGGGCCGGAGCCGCGCCGGGCTGATGTTGCCGTTCTGGTCGATCTCGACGATCTCGTCGTTGATGGCGGCGATCACCTCGCCGCGGTTGTTCAGCACGACGGCGCAGCCCTGCACCAGGTAGGTGTTCTGCGACCGGTTGCGCGCGGCGAACGCGAAGAGCACGTCCTCGTCGCTGATCGGCAGACCCGGGATCGGCGGGATGCCCTCAAAGCGGATCGCCTCCGCGGAGAACAGGACGACGTCCGGGTCCGGCAGCGGCTGCGGCAGCGCTTTGCCGCTGATGACGTTGACGCTGTAGCTCGCGTGCGGCGGGACGTTGGGGTTGTCGAACCGGATGTCGAACGAGATCTCGGAGTTGGGCTGGAGGTCCGGCGGGCAGGGCGCGGCGTCCTTCGTGGCGATGACGTTGCCGCCGGCATCGTAGAGCGTGCCGCGAAGCATCAGCTCCGCGCCCTGGATGCCCGTGTCGTTGACGAGGCGGCCGGTGATGTGCGTGTACCCCTCGCTGTCCACGTAGACGCTGACGCCTTCGAGGCAGCGCGCGCCCAGGCCCAGCACGCCGAGCGCCGCGAGCAGGCCGACGGCGCCGAGCCGGATCATGCTGGACCGTCTGAAGATGCGGATGCGTCGCACGCTGTCCTCCCCCTGTGTGGCCGGCGAAACGTGGTGCTATCATACGCGCGTCAACGCGCCAGTACAACGCCGACGAGTGGTCGACTTGTTGACTAAGAGGCGATTCGGAGCAGTGTTGTTCGCCCTGGTGGCGG
>DATMAH010000304.1:0-5890 GCA_035583735.1 Dehalococcoidia bacterium | reverse complement strand
TATATCGGTAGCCGGCGGGGGCGGCCAAGATAGGGCACCCGCGCTCTCGGCGGCCCCCCCGCTCAGAGGTCCAGGTCGCGGAAGTCCGGCGTCGGCGTCGGCAGCGGCGCCGGCGTGTTGTCCTCGTCCTCGTCCTCGTCGCCGCCGCTGTCGCGGACGGTGACGACGACGAAGGTCGACAATTCGCCCCGCGTCGCCGTCTCGACGACGACGCGCAGGGTGTATGTGCCGGCGGGCAGCCCGCTGGTGTTCCAGATGGCCAGTCCGTTGCTCGACGGCAAGGCGGTCTCGCGGATGAGCAGCTGCCACGCCAGCGGCGGGTTGCCCTGCCCGAACTCGACGCGATAGGCGACGAAGTCCTCCACATCGATCTTGCCGGTGACGAAGACGGTGCCGCTGATGCGCTGGCCTTGGCGGGGAGACGTGATCTGCAGCGGCGCGTCGCCGGTGCTCTCCTGTTCGGGCGCCCGGCCGGCGTTGAGGACGCGCGCCCACTCCTGCGCCTGCTGCCGCGCGAAGTCGCTTAGTCCCTCCGCCGGTATCGCGAGGCCGAAGCGCTCCTGGACGAACTGCGGCGGCGTCCGCTCCGTGGCGAGCAAGCCGTCGCGGATGTCGACGCGCACGCGCCGCCACCAGTCGTCGTCCTTCTGCGGCGCGTTGGTCTTGGACATCAGCGACCGCACGCGGCGGCCGCAGTCGGCATCCGCCTTGAGGTTCGACGGCACGCAGATGTCCATCTCGACGACCTCCGGCGGCCGCTGAAAGGTGCTGGGCGGCGTGTCCGCGAGCGCGGCGACCATGAAGTCGCGCAGGGCGCGGTACGAGATGGAGGTGGAGGTGATGTTGAACATCGGCGAATTGTCGGCGTTGCCGGCCCAGACGCCGGCGACGAGTTCGGGCGTGTAGCCGTACGTCCACGTCTCGCCGATGGCGCTGCTGTTCTCGTACGGCTCGCTGGTGCCCGTCTTCACCGCCCACTCGCGGCCGATGCTCAGGGCGCCGCATCCGTAGGTGATGCAAAAGGCGTTGGGGTCGGAGAGGATGTCGTTGATCATGAAGGCGTGGCCGGCATCGATGATGCGCCGCTCCTCCACCTTCACGCGGTTGTCGTCGGTCTCCGGGTACAGGACCTGCTGGTCGGACTCGCGGACGACCTGCAGGATCTTCACCGGGTCGAGGTCGCGGTAGCCCTCGCCGTAGTCGTTCGGGGTGGGGACGCCGCGCATCACGCCGTTGTTGGCGAACACGGTGTAGGCGTAGGCCACGTCAATGAGCTTGATGTCGATGCCACCGATGGTGATCGACGGGCCGTAGTTCTCGCCATCGATGCCGGTCATCCCGAAGCGGCGGTAGATCTCCTCCACCTTATCGACGCCGAGGTAGAGCGACGTCTTGAACGCCGGGATGTTGAGCGAGTTGCCGAGCGCGTTGCGGATGCTGATCGGGCCGGCGTAGCCGCCGTTCGGGTTGCGCGGGGAGAAGGGCTCGCCGTTGCGGTCCGGGACGGAGATCGGCGTATCGAGGATGAGGCTGTCCGTGCCCCAGCCCAGTTGCTCGAACGCGGCGGCGTATGCGAACGGCTTCAGGGTGGAGCCGGGCGAGTGGAAGGAGTTCGCGTTGTCGACGCGGCCCTGGATGTCGTCGCGGAAGTAGTCGCGCGAGCCGACGTAGGCGAGCACCTCGGAGGTGCGCGGGTCGAGGGCGACGAGCGCGCCGTTGTGGCCGTCGGCGGACGCCTCGAATTCGCTGATCCACGTCTCCAGCACCTCCTCCGCCTTCTCCTGCAGGTCGAGGTCGATGGTGGTGGTGACGCGCAGTCCGCCGCGGTACAGCGCCTCGCGTCCGAAGCGCGCCTCCAGCTCCGGCTGGATCTGCTCGAAGACCCAGTGCGGCGCCTGGACGGGGAAGCGCTGCGGGGCGATGTTCAGCGGCGTCAGCGTCGCGAGGTAGAACTGCAGGTCCGTGATCGCGATCTCCGTGCCGTCGCCGGAGATCTGGAACTTCGACGCGGGCACGTCTTCGCCCGCGAAGTCCACCGTCGTGCGATCGCGCGTGCGCATGAGTTGCATGACACGGTTGCGGCGCGCGACGGCTTCCTCCGGGTTGTTGATCGGGTCGTAGCAGGAGGGGCAGGCGGGGATGCCGGCGAGCAGCGCCGCCTCCTCGAGCGTGAGGTCCTTCGCGCTCTTGCCGAAGTAGCCCAGCGACGCGGCCTCGACGCCGTAGTAGAGCCCGCCGTACGAGATCTGGTTGAGGTACCACTCCAGGATCTGGTCCTTGGAGTAACGGTCCGTCAGCTCGATGGCGTAGATGGTCTCCTTCAGCTTGCGCGTGTAGGAGCGCTCGGCGCGCTCCTCCTCGGGGATGTAGATGTTCTTCACGAGTTGCTGCGTGATCGAGCTGCCGCCCGTGGAGGTGGCGGCGTCGGCTTCGCGCAGGCCGAGCTGCTCGAGCCCGGCGCGCGCGAGGCCGCGCCAGTTCACGCCGGGGTTGCTCCAGTAGTTGTAGTCCTCCGTCGAGATCGTGGCCGCGATCATGAACGGCGAGATGTCCTCGAGCGAGACGGGCGCGCGCAGGCCGCTGCGGTCGTCGATGTACTCGTACAGCAGGCGGCCGTTGCGGTCGTAGATCTTGGCGCCGCCGGCCGGCTGCTGCGCCAGCAGCTCCTCCGGCGACTTCAGGTCGCTGGCATACGACTGGTAGACGCCGTAGCCGGTCGCGCCCGCCACGGCCAGCGCGACGATGAACAGCCCACAGAGGGCGATGATCGCCTGCATCCAGCGCGGCAGCGACGTGCCGCCGCTGCCGCGGCCGTGGCGCTCGCGGCGCTTCTCGCGGATCAGCCGCCGCGTCGCGACGTTCTTCGCCAACCTAACCTCTTCCTCCCGGGCGTCCTGCCCGACCCATGCTACCCGCTGCGCGACGCCTCACGCCCTCGCCTCATGCCCCGCGCGCATCGCCGCGCCGTTACCGTCCTTCACGAGCACGATGAAGTGCGACAGCCCGAACGCCCGCAGCGGCGTCCGCTCGGCCCGGTACAGCACGGACCGCAGCAGCCCGCCGAGGCGCTTGCGGCGCGCGATGATGTTGTCGAACCCCGGATACACGTACGTCTCGACGAGCGGCCGCGACCGCAGAGCGCTGTACGTGCGGCGGATGCCGGACTTCGTGTAGGCCCGCGCGTGCGGCACAAGACGGTTCCGCAGCGGGTCCGGCAGCCAGTTGATGAAGGGGATGTTGCCGAAGATGAAGCGGTCCCCCAGGTAGATGCCGTGCGTCTCGAACGGGTAGAGCCGGTTCGGCGCATAGATGACGATGCGGCCGCCGGGGGCGAGGACGCGCTCTGCCTCGGCCAGCGTCGCCGCGTCGTCACGGACGTGCTCGATGACCTCGTTCAGGACGATGACGTCGAACGCGCCGTCCTTGAACGGGAGGTGCTCGCCGACGGCCAGCGCGAGGCCGGGCGTCGTCTCGGCGCCCTTCCTCAGCCGCTTCTCGTCGATATCGATGCCGTAGACGCGGTCGCTGAACTCGCGGAACTTGCGCACGTAGACGCCCAGCCCGCAGCCGATGTCGAGGATACGCTTGCCTTCGAGCGGGGCATAGGCCCGGATGAGGTTCAGGCGCCGGTCTTGTCCGAAGCGCCAGACGAACGACGGGTTGCCGAGGGCAACCTCAGCCCTCTCGGCCGATACAGCCATCTCTCTCCACCAACACTCCCCGCGCCGAAATGGTAGCACGGCGACGACCGCGGATTCGTGGGGCATCCGTACCACGCCCACGCCGCCGATGCGCTCATCCGGGGGCGCGCGCTGCCGCGTCGCGGACGCCCCTGCTACCCTGCCACGGCGATGGAACTCCCGCGGGAAACGGTGCTCCACATCGCGCGGCTGGCGCGCGTCCACCTCAGCGACGAGGAGGTGGCGACGTACGCCCGCCAGCTCGGCGACATCCTCGGCCACTTCAGCGTGCTGGAGCGCGTCGACACGGAGGGCGTCGAACCGACCGCGCACACGCTGGCGCTCAAGAACGTCATGGCACCGGACGAGTCGCGCCCGTCGCTGCCACGGGAGACCGTGCTGGAGATGGCGCCGAACACCGAAGACGGATACCTGCGCGTGCGGGCGGTGCTGGAGTGACGCCGCACCCGGGCGCGTACCGCCGCGGCCTCAAACATGACTGACGGGCGATCCGGCCTCACGTTCCTCTCGCTCAGCGACGCGGCCACAATGCTGCGCCGGCGCGACGTGTCATCGCGCGAGCTGACACAGGCGGCGCTCGACCGCATCGCGGCGGTCGACGGGCGCGTGCGGGCATTTATCACCGTGACGGCGGAGCGGGCGCTGGCGGCGGCGGACGATGCTGACCGGCGGCTCGCGGCCGGCGAGGCGGCGCCGCTGCTCGGCGTGCCCGTCGCCATCAAGGACGTCCTCAGCACGCAGGGCGTGCCGACGACGTGCGGGTCAAAGATGCTCGAAGGCTTCGTGCCGCCGTACGATGCGACCGTCGTCTCGAAGCTCGCCGCGGCCGGCGCGGTGATGGTGGGCAAGACCAACATGGACGAGTTCGCGATGGGCTCCTCGACCGAGAACTCGGCGTTCTTCCCCACCCACAACCCCTGGGACCTGGAGCGCGTGCCCGGCGGCTCGTCGGGCGGCTCGGCAGCGGCCGTTGCGGCGGGGGAGGCGACCTTCTCGCTCGGGTCGGACACGGGCGGCAGCATCCGGCAGCCGGCGGCGCTGTGCGGCGTCGTCGGCATGAAGCCGACGTACGGGCGCGTCAGCCGCTACGGCCTCGTCGCCTTCGCCTCGTCGCTCGACCAGGTCGGCCCGTTCACACGCACGGTGACCGACTGCGCGCTCGTGCTGAACGCGATCTGCGGACACGACCCGTGCGACTCGACGTCCGCGCCGGTCGAGACACCGGACTTCACGGCGGACCTCGAGCGCGGCGTGAGCGGCCTGCGGCTGGGCGTCCCCCGCGAGTACATGCCGGACGACCTCGACCCGGGCGTCCGCAAGCGGGTCGAGGAGGCGATCGGTGCGCTGGTGGCGCAGGGGGCGCAGGTGGACTTCGGCGTGCCGCTGCCGAGCACGGAGGCCGCGCTGGCCGTCTACTACATCATCGCGCCATCGGAGGCGTCCGCGAACCTCGCCCGGTACGACGGCGTGAAATACGGCTTCTCCTACCAGGACGGCGCGACGATGTGGGAGAACATGGAGAAGACGCGCGGCCTCGGCTTCGGCGCGGAGGTGAAGCGCCGCATCATGATCGGCACGTACACGCTCTCGGCGGGCTACTACGACGCCTACTACCTGAAGGCACAGAAGGTGCGCACCGTGATCCGCCGCGAGTTCGACGAGGCGTTCGAGACGTACGACGCGCTCGTCGCGCCGGTGACGCCGACGCCGGCGTTCAAACTGGGAGAGAAGACGGCGGACCCGTACGCGATGTACCTGAACGACGTCTTCACGCTGCCCGTGAACATTGCGGGCCTGCCGGGCATCTCGGTGCCGTGCGGCTTCGTCGATGGCCTGCCCGTGGGACTGCAGGTCATCGGCAAGCCGTTCGACGAGGCCACGGTGCTCCGCGTCGCCCGCGCGTACGAAGCCACGGCGAACTGGGCGGCCGCACGCCCGGCCCTGTAAGCGCTGCCGGGGTACATCCGGGCGAGGATGCCCGTCGTATCGTCTTCCGTTGGGGAGATCGAACATCCGAAGGAGGGATGACCAGATGCCACGAAGCAGAATTCGCAGGTTTGGGTTTGCGGCAGCCGCCTCGCTCGCCGCCATCGCGCTGATCGCCGGCGCGTGTGGAGACGACGATGACGACGGCGACGACGACGTGAACACGCCCGTCGCGACGCAGGAGGCCCCCGGCGTGACGGCGC
>DATMAH010000303.1:0-4603 GCA_035583735.1 Dehalococcoidia bacterium | reverse complement strand
CGGCCCGGGGAGAAGCAGGTCGGCGCTCGCTGGCCCCCCGGCCCGTCGGATACCGCAGTGTCTCGTGGACAGTCGGGTAGTCACCGTAGACGACCAGCGATTCCTCACCGCGCGCCGTCTGCTTCAGGTACATCGCGCGCTGGTGGCGCAGCGCAGCCCGAAAGCGCTCTTCTCCGAGGTTCCGCGAGCCGCGGCGGACGTCGCGGGCCGCCTGCGGATCGTCGAAGATCATCGCCACGACGTTCTCGTGAGATGAAAACTCTGCGCGCAGCCGCTCGACCAGGGCGCGGAGGGCGCCTTCGTCCGGATCGGGGGGCACGACGACGAACCATCCCTCGCCTCCCGGAATGCGCCACCGCGCGACGACCTCATACCCGTCGCCGCCGGCACCACGCGGCCACCAGCCCCAGACGCCTGCGGTCATAGCGCCTGCCGCCGTGATGACCACCGCCAGGGCACCCCTCCGGTCAGCGAGTCGGCCGGCCTGACCCTCGAGAGGAAGTGATCTCTTCCCTGCCAGCTGCATCGCGATGCTCCGGGTCCGGCGGAGGGGCCACATGAGGGCGAGCGTCCCCGCGACCGCCGCCCAGGCGAAGACATCTCCATACCTCGTGTAGAAGCTCACCCCGGCGCGAGGCGCGATGGTGCCCGAGACGACCTCGCGCGTGAACAGTCCCGAGGCCTTCACGATCCGCCCGTCCGGGCCGACGATTGCCGAGATTCCTGTGTTCGCCGCCCGCACGAGGTACGCCCGGTTCTCCACCGCTCGGAATGCGGCCATCGCCAGGTGCTGGACCGGCGCCGCGCTCCGGCCGAACCAGGCGTCGTTCGTGATGCTGACCAGCGCGTCGGCGCCGGCGACGAAGAACTCGCGCACCTCGGCCGGGAAGATGGCCTCGTAGCAGATGACCACGGCGAGCCGGCCGAGGGGCGTCGAGAACACCGTCGCCTCGCTTCCGGACCCGAGCTCGCCGATCGCTCCGCCGCCCAGGACCTCGATGGAGGGCAGCAGCCGCTTGAGCGGAACGTACTCGCCGTAGGGCACGAGATGGCGCTTGTCGTACCGTCCGACGACGTCGCCGTCCGGGGCCAGCAGGAACGCGCTGTTCCGCAACCCCTCGGGCGCGCGGCCGAGCGCCCCCACCAGGAGGTACGCGCCCGTCTCGCGCGCCAGGCTCTGGACGCCGGCGCGCCGCCGGTCCTGATCGAAGGCGAACGGCAGGGACGTCTCTGGCCAGACGACGAGCTTCGCGCCCCGGCGCGCGGCATCGATCGTCAGCGTCCGGTGCACGCCGAGCGCCGCGTCCTGGGATGCCAGATCCCACTTCACGCCCTGGTCGATGCTGCCCTGCACGAGGGCGATGTCGAGCGTCGGCCAGGCGCCCCCATGCGGAGGCAGCCAGGCGGACGCCACGGCCAGCGCCATGGCGCCCGCAGCGGTGGCGGCCCCGATCAGCGACCGCTTCAAGTTTCTGTTCGTAGCGATGAGGAGCCAGACCGCCGCATTCACGGTGACGACGACGAACGAGACTCCGTACACTCCCGTGACAGCGGCGACCTGCACTACGGGCACGTTGCGGTACTGCGAGTATCCGAGGAGATTCCAGGGGAACCCCGTCAGGAGGTAGGTGCGCAAGAACTCGAGAGCGACCCAGAGACTGGCCGCCAGGACGACGAAGCCGGCGCCGCGGCGCGTCGGGACGCGGGACAGCAGCGCGCAGAATACCGCCGGGTAGAGTGCCAGGTAGCCGGTGAGGCCGACGAAGACGAGTGCCGCGAGGGGCCAGGGAAGGTTACCGTAGCGGACCATGGTCGTCACGATCCATGGGATGGTCGCGACCCAGAACAACACGCCGGCCCCGAATCCCAGCACGGCACTGCGGCGCCAGCTGGTACCCTCGATGGCGGCAAGCAGCGGCACCAGCGCCGCGAAGGCGATCCACCCCTGATCCCCGCTTCCCGGAAACGAGAGCGCGAGCAGCGCACCCGACAGCAGCGCCAGGACCCAACGCGGCACGCCCGGCCTGTCGGGCTGGGTCATCGACGCACCCCGGGAACAGCGGGCGGCACGTGACCGGCGGTGGCACCGACACGGGCCCGTAGCCCGCGATCGACGCGTCCCCGCCCCCAGGGGACAAACGCCGGGGTCCGGGCCGCCCACTTGAGGAACGCTTCGCCGAAGAACGTCGCCAGCTCGAGGTCCTCGCGCCGCGCGAGCCGGACGTACATGACGACCAGGACGGGCGCCATCAGCACGGTGGGAAGCGTCGGCCACTGGATATTGAAGCCACCGACGATGAGAATGAGACCGAGGTACTGAGGATGCCGCACGTGATGGTAGATGCCGTCCGTGACGAGGTGCCTGCGGCCGCGATAGACGGTCGCCCAGCCCACGGCGAGCAGGCTGAGTCCGGCCGCGATCAGAGCCATGCTGACCACCATGACGGCGTACACGCCGTAGTGGAGGGGAACCAGTCCGAGCCCGTGGAGCGCGAAGGCGAAGAGATGGCTCTCGTTGAGGCCGAAGAGCTGCGGCGGCAACCCGAGGAGCGGAGCGATGAGGTAGATCGTCAACGGGACGCCGAACATCTCGGTGAAGAGCGAGACGAAGAAGGCGGTGGCGACACCTGCGTTGCGCCATTCCCCTCGCCGCCGCGGGCGCGTGAAGCCGACGAGGAAGAGCGTGAAGACAGCGGCCACCAGGAGGACCGCACGCCAGTTGCCGTACCACAGCTCGAAGGGCACCCTCATCACGTGTGGACCGGGCGCCTGCCGCACCGTCGTCGTGAAGAACCAGATGCTGACGGCGACGAGTACCGCCGCGACGCCCCAGCGGATGGCTGGCCAGAGATGTCTCATCGCGGCCTCAGGCTTGCTCCT
This sequence comes from Dehalococcoidia bacterium, assembly GCA_035583735.1. Lineage (GTDB taxonomy): Bacteria > Chloroflexota > Dehalococcoidia > DSTF01 > JACRBR01 > DATMAH01. The sequence continues at coordinate 1,723 of DATMAH010000303.1, read as the reverse complement.
GGGCCGCACGGACTTCGCGGACGATCGTATCGACGTTCTCGCCGAACCGCCGGTCCATCCGCCGGGCCCGGATCCGTCCCTGCCTGTCGATGACGACGTATCCCATTTCGGGCATGCCCATGCTCTCGCCGTACATGGCGAAGGCGCGAACCACTGCGGCGCGCGGGTCGGACAGGATGGGGAACGGCAAACCCAACTCCTGGCTCAGGCGGGCGGCCGCCTCGGTGGTGTCGCCGCTGATGGCCAGCACGGCGGCCCCCTCGGCCGTGAGCGCATCGACCTTCTTCGGCAGCTTCCCGAGCTGCTGGCGACACATCGCTCAGCCCGCGCCCATGTAGAAGATCAGCACGACCGCCTGCTTGCCGACGAAGTCGTCGAGCGTATACACTTTGCCGGTCGATGCCATCAGGTTGAACCGCGGGGCTGGCTCGGGTGCGGCCCGCGCCGCGTTCCACCGCCAGGCACCCACGCCGCCGGCCGTAAGCAGCAACGCCGCGATGCCCGCGGCGAGCCAGCGCGAGCGGCGGTGCACCAACCAGCCCCGCCGATGTCCGGACCTGCTCTTCGCTCTCGCCCTCGCCTCGCGTCCCATAGCGCCTCCGTCCTTACTTGCTCACGTAGCGTTCGAGCGTCGCGGCAAACTCTTCCGGCCGCTCTCGCGCCACGCCGTCGCCGAAATCCACCCTCGTGCCACGTGGCGTCCGTGGATCGAGCGGGTTGAACCGGGCCTCGATTCGCGACGTCGCCTGCCTCACGATGACCCGCAACGGCTCCAGGACGTCCTCGTCGTGCAGGTGCAGGATCACCAGATAGAAGCCCTCGTCATCGGTCTCGGCTTCGTACGCGAGCCCGGTCTTCTCCCGGACGACGCGCACGACCGCCCGGGTCAGTGGACGGCCGCGCGCATCGCGGACGGTCCCCAGGACGACGTAGCGGTGATCGACCGCGTGCGTCGCAACGACCGGGACTGCGGGAGCGAGCGCGAATACCATTGCCGCGAGCGTCGCCAGCGGTGGACCAGCGAGTGTCGGTCGCCTCACCGCTCGTCGCCGTCCCGAGGCGGCCGCTTGTCGCCGTGTTGGCCCTTCATCATGCCGCGCATCATGAAGAACATGGCGAGAGGACACGCCAGCGCGGCGAGCAGTGGGAGCGCCGCGCCAGCGGCACCGAGCAGCGCGCCACCGCCACCCGCGAGGACGACGAGCGCCAGGATCGGCAGGCCGCAGCACGCTGCCATCTTCAGCGCCATCTTCCACTGCCCTGAAGGAGCGGCCGGCGCCGGCTGCCCTCCAGCCTCCGGAGCTGGCATCGTCGTCGCCGCCTCCCCGGCGGCGGCCGCCCGCACGCGGGCGGCTCGCACGCCGCTGGCGAACTCTTCGGCATGACCCTCGGAGCAGAACGGTTCCCCGAACCGCTCGGCCGTGGGCGGCGGGGCGGTGATCTCGTGCCCGCAGTGGGCGCAGTAGCGCGGCTTCCGCGGAGACGGGGCAGTGCCGTTCCCGGACACGGGGAGATCGCCTGCCTTCGCTGTCGGTGAAGGATCGGTCATGGGTCTTCCTCCTCGCGCCGCAGCCCGAGCGGCGGCGTGCTTGCGCTTCCTGTGTCTCGCCGTCATTTCAAGCTGACCAGATACGCCGCCAGGGCCTGGGTCTCGCGCTTCGTCAGTGGAAGGGCGGGCATCTTGACGCCGGGCTTGAGCGCCGGCGGGTGCTCGATCCAGGCC
>DATMAH010000302.1:0-5889 GCA_035583735.1 Dehalococcoidia bacterium | reverse complement strand
CGCGGCCGCGCCGCACGTATTTGCCAGAGGCAGGCACGCCCGGCAGGCTCGCCGGACTAGTCGAAGCGAGCCCCGCGCATGGCCGGTGACGGGGAAGCTGCGGTCGAATCCCCCGGCCGATTCATGACCCAAGGTCGAGCTGCCTATCGGGGACTCGCTTACGATCGACGCCGTACTGAACCGGGGGTTGGTCGAACCAACGGGGCGCGAGTTCTCCGTACTGCACGACGTACGGGATACAGGCGCAGCCTGTGCCGGACCTGCGTGTGCGGGGCAGTCTCCTCTCATCAACGATCGGCCTCGACGACGTCACCGGTTTCGGCTTCTTCGCCCCCTACGGTGTGGAGTGGCGGCGCGGTGATCGCCGTCCATGAGCAGTCCTCGAGGCGGCGTACGCTCGCTCGCGGCAGGACGTCGCGGACGCGCCGGACGGCGGGTCAGGCGCGGTTGCGATCGCGGTTGAAGGGGAGGATGCGCCGCAGCAGCGCGTTGCGCAGGCGCGGCCACGCCGCATCGAGACGCTCCTCCTCGTCCTCCGAGAGCCGCTTGTGCCCGAAGCGTGTGCGCTCGTAGGCGGCGGCGAGGTAGCCGATGTCGCCGGCGTCCGGCTGCTGTGCGGCAAGCCTCGCGGCGTACTCGCGGGGCGTCTCGCTCATGCGCGGCCGTGCGTTGGAGAGCGCGGCGAGACGAACCGCCTTCTCCCACATCTGCGCTGGCCGCGGCAGACCACCGAGCCCGTAGCCCCACGCGAACCGCGCGCCGCCCGCCAGCAGCGCCAGGAAGATGCCGATCCCCGCGAGCGACAGCAGCGCAGGCCAGACAGCGCCGCCCCCACCGGCGCTCTCGGCGACGCCCCCCTCGTCCGGGCCCAGCGGCGCGTCATCGATCTCGTCCTCCGCCAGGTTGCCGAGGCCGAGCTCGTCGCCGGATGCCGCGCGGCCGGCGGGGTTGGCGGAGGGCGTGGGCGCCGGCGTGCCCGGACGGTTGATGCGCGGCTGGTTCGGCGTGGGGCTGAACTCCACCCAGCCAACGCCCGGGAAGTAGACCTCCGGCCAGGCGAACGCCTGGCGCTCCGTCAGGCTGAACGTGTTGCTGTCGCCTTCGCGCTGCATCGGCGCGACCACGTAGCCGGTCGAGACGCGGGCCGGCACGCCGAGCGTGCGCAGCAGCACCGCCATCGCCGACGCGTGATAGTCGAAGTAGCCGCGCTGCAGGTCGAACAGGAAGTAGTCGACGGTGTCCTGGCCGGGCGGAGGCGCATCGATGTCGAAGTCGACAGGGAAGGAGCGGACATAGTCCTCGACGGCCACCGCCTGGTCGTACGGCGTGGCGGCGCCGGCCGTTACCTCCTCCGCCTTGAGCCGGACGCGCTCCGGCAGCCGGTCGGGGAGCTGCAGGTACCGCTCGACGACCCAGTCCGGGTACCCAGTGCCGGCGGCGCGGAGCTGGTCGGGCGTGGCCACGACGACGCTGCCGGTCACGCGGTACGAGTCGTCGTTCCGCAGGCGGCCGCGCGGGTCGAGGCGCAGCACGTCGGACGCGTCGCCGCCGAGCTCCGCATCGGACGCGCGGTCGGACGAGAGCGGCTGGCCGATGCTGAAGAGGTGCTCGTTGTTGCCGTTCTTCACCGTCACGTTCACGGTGATCTCGGTGCGTTGTCCCGTCTCCGGCGCCGGCACTTCCACCGGGCTGCGCTCGCCCGGCTCCAGCGCCACGTCGCCCTCGACGTTCACCTTCCAGCCGCTGCTGGTGTACTCGTCGAACGACTGCTGGCGCAGGAATGCGGCCATCTCGGGCGATAGCTCGGCATCGACCTCGATGGCCTCGCGGCCGGAGAGGCGGACGCGGCCCTGGAACGGCAGCGCGTCCTCCAGGTTGTGCACGGAGATGGGCTTCTTCGCGTTGACAGAGATGAAGACGCGGGCGAGCGGCGTGAAGTGGCGCGTCACCGGCGACGTGAAGTCCTCCCAGCGCTCCTGCGCCGTCTCCGATTTGTCGGCCAGCGGCAGCAGCCACACCGCGACCAGCAGGCCGATCGTCACCCAGAACGTGGCGTGGAGGACGGAGAGGCTGATGAACTCCGGGTAGCGCACGCCGTCGCGCTCCCACTGCGTCTCCCGGTGCGAGAGGTGGAGGCGCATGACGAGCAGCACCGCGGCGAAGAGGAAGACGACGAAGGCGTAGCTGAACTGCCCCGGGATGAAGCTGATGTTCCACATGATGGCGAAGCCGCCCGGCGCCACCGCCAGCCAGGCGTTTCGCCAGCGGAACGCGGCCCACGAAGAGACGTACGCGCCGGAGAACGTGAGGATGAGCAGCAGCAGGATGACGGGCAGGTTGTCGTTGCTGATGCCGGCGAGCGTGACGGCGCTCCACCAGATGCGCATTCGCTCCACGATGATGTCCGTGCGGTCGAGCGCCGACCCGCCGTCGACCACGAGCAGCGCCTGCAGGTAGATGAGCCCGGCGCCGACAGCGACTGCGACGGGATGCAGGAGCAGCTCGTGCAGCCGCACCCGCGAGAGCAGGTAGCCCGTGATCAGCCCCGCGAAGCCGACCGGGTAGAGCGACGGCATGTCGCGCACCCAGTCGGCGCTGTCCACCGACGTGACGACGGCCATGAACATCACGGAGGCGATGGCGAAGGTGAGCCAGTCCTCCCACGGGATGCCGGACGCGATGCGGTCGTCGTCGGCGGTAGCGTCGTAGTTGCGGCGCTGGAAGATCTCGTCCCAGTTGGCTTCCCGCATCGCCATGGCTACGCCGTCTCCGTCGGTGCGCTGCGCTCGATGGGCGCGCCGCCGTTGAGCGCCGCCTGGATGTCGTCGGCCCGCTTGACCATGTAGGTGTAGACGTCCGTCGCGGCGAGCGAGGCGAAGACGCCGAGCGAGCTCTCTTCCGCGCCGAAGGTGCTGGGCTCGAGCACGATCGCCGCCGCCTTCACGCCGCGGCTCTGCAGCGCCCCCATCGCCGCCACCCACGACTCGTCGGTCGACGGCGTGATGACGATGACGGTGGTGTGGCGCCCGAACCGCCGGGTCTCGTTCGACAGCAGGTCGTGCAGCGGCACGTCACCCCACGTGCGCGCCATCGCCAGCGACTCCAGGATGCGCGTGTATTGCTGGATGCCGCGCTCCGGCTCGACGACGTCGAAGGTGCGCCCGTACGACATGAAGCCGACGCTGCGGTTCGCCGTCAGGAAGAAGCGCGCCACCGACGCGGCGATCTGCACGGCGTACTCCTCGGTGGAGTCGTCGCCCTCGCCGGCATGCACGGGCCGCTCGAGGTCGAGGATGATCCAGATGTCAGAGGCCGGGTCCAGCTCGAAGATCTTCACCATCAGGTCGCCGGTGCGCGCCGTGCTGGGCCAGTGAATGCGGTTGAAGCTGTCGCCGAACTCGTACTCGCGCACGCCCGAGGCGTTGGGGGTGACGTAGTGGGTGCGGCGGCGGAAGCGGCCCTCGCCGGGCAGGCTCGCCGGCGGCACCTGGAAGTTCGGCAGGTCGACGGCGCGCGGATACACCAGCACGTTCTGCGCCCGCCCGAAGCGTCGCGTGTGGCGGAACATGCCGAACGGGTCGCCCGTCGTCACCTCCACCGGCCCGACCGAATACAGGCCGCGGCGCCGGACGGTGGAGCGCACCCTGAACGAGCGCGACGACTTCGCCGGCACGACGACGACGCGCCGCGCGGCGTGTCCCGGCATGTCACTGGGGTCGCTCACCTCCAGCCAGATTTTCCCCAGCCAGGAGCGGTTGTGGATCGTGATGCGCTCCTCGTAGTCGCTGCCCGCCTGCAGGCGGTCGCCGGAGCGGTCAGCCGTGATCTCCAGGCCGCTGAGGTTGAGGCGCGACCACGCGTAGGCGACGGGGACGCTGAGCGCCGCCACGTACGCCAGCCGCCACGTCAGCCAGAAGCCGGTGCTGATCGCCGTCGCCGACGTCGCGACGAAGAGGATCATCACCGCGGTCAGCGTGCGGTTCGTGACGAAGAGCGTGCGGAGGAGACGGCGCGTGGCGCGCATGATGCCGCCTCAGGCGCGGGTCGTGCGCCCGGCGTCGGGCTGCGGCGCCGCCTGGCGCGCGCGCGTGCCGGGCACGGGTATCCGTTCGAGCACCTGGTCCACCACCTCCCTCGCTGTCACGTTCTTCACCCGCGCCGCCGGGCTGACGATGATGCGGTGGCCCAGCGTCGCGTACGCCAGCGCCTTCACGTCGTCCGGCACCACGAAGTCGCGGCCATCGAGCATCGCGCGCGCCTGGCAGGTGCGGTACAGGGCGAGCGACCCGCGCGGCGACGCGCCCAGGTAGACGGAGCCGTGCTTCCGCGTCTGGTCGACGATGGCGACGATGTACTGCTTGATCAGCGGGTCGACGTAGATGTCCTTCACCGCGCGCTGCATGCTCAGGATCTCGGACGGGTCGGTCACGCGCTCGAGCGAGTCGATGGGGTGCTGGCGCTGCTGTCCGTCCATGATCAGCACCTCGTCCGTCATCGTCGGATAGCCCAGGTGCATGCGGACCAGGAAGCGGTCGAGCTGCGCCTCCGGCAACGGGAACGTGCCCTCGTACTCGATCGGGTTCTGTGTCGCCAGCACCATGAACGGCTCCGGCATCGGGTGCGTGACGCCGTCGACCGTCACCTGCCGCTCTTCCATCGCCTCCAGCAGCGACGACTGCGTCTTCGGCGTCGCGCGGTTGATCTCGTCCGCCAGCACCACCTGCGCGACGATGGGGCCGGGGCGGAACTCGAAGTCGCCCGACTTCTGGTTGTAGATGGAGACGCCGCTGACGTCGCTGGGGAGCAGGTCCGGGGTGAACTGGATGCGGCGGAAGTTGCAGCCGGTGGAGACGGCGATGCTCCGCGCCAGGATGGTCTTGCCGACGCCCGGCACGTCCTCGATGAGCACGTGGCCCTGGCACAGCAAGGCGATGAGGCCGAGGCGTACCTCCTCGGCCTTCCCGATGATCACCTTCTCGACGTTGGCGATGATGCGCTCGGCGATGATTCGAGGGTCTTCCATGAATCCTCCGGATCCAGAGGGGCGAGGAGGGCGTAGCCGCGGTGTCCCGCTGACTATACGAGTGAGGGCAGGAGAAGGTTCCCTCGATTATATCAGCGCCGGAATGCGCCCGATGCACGGAGGTGTGACGAAGGAGTAGCGGTTTTCTGCCACCGTCCGGTGGCGGCGGCGCGAGCGGGCGTGGACGTTCAACATACGCCGAACTGCGCCGCGGCGAGGCCGAGGTCGGCCGCGTTCACGACGCCGTTCTTGTCGATGTCCATGTTCGACCGCCACTCCGACCCCGCTGGCACCGGCACGCCGTACATCCCGAACGCGCCCGCGATCAGCCCCAGGTCGGACGCCCCGACGGCCATGTTGGCGTCCACCGACGCCAGCTCCTTGCCGTCGCTGCAGGCGTCGCCGTCGCCGTTCGCGGACAGCGGGTTGCTGTTGTAGCGAAGGTACTCGATGCCATCGCTCACGCCGTCGTCGTCGGTGTCGCGGTCGTTCGGTTCGGTGCCGATGTTCGGCTCAAAGGCGTCGGGCAGGCCGTCGTTGTCGCTGTCGCGCGCCAGGGGGCCGGTGGGCGCGGAGGCCGATGCGCAGGGCGGGCCGCCGGTCTCGGCGCTGTCCGGCAAGCCGTCGTTGTCGTCGTCCCCGTCGCAGGCGTCGCCGAACTCGTCCGAGTTGATCTGCGTAACGTCGTCGAAGACGAGCGGCGGCGAGACGTCGACGGCGTTCGCATCACTGTTGACGCTGTTCGTCAACGGACAATTCCGAAGAGGTACATCCTCAATGCGCACGAGAATGAACTCAGATGTGGGTACGCCCGGTCTCTGTGCTGCCACTTTGAGCAGGACTGGAGCGCCGTGCGCGACGGCCTT
>DATMAH010000301.1:0-19487 GCA_035583735.1 Dehalococcoidia bacterium | reverse complement strand
CGGCAGCCGGCAGCGGCCGCTGCCGCGCCGGCCGGCGCGGCGCCGAAGCGGCCGCGCGACTACCTGCCGCAGCCGTACCAGGAGTTCATCGCGAAGGCGGAGAGGGAGTTTGGGCTGCCGGAGCGCAAGCAGGACCAGGACTGGACCCAGGGTATGCGCCGCATCGGCGCGGGCGACTTCTCCAAGCGGCAGGTGGAGGCGATCCTCGAGCTGAGGGTGCCGGTGTTCGCGTCCGGTCTCGGCAATCCGGCGCCGTACGTCGATGCCTTCCACGCGCAGGGCGCGAAGGTGATCGGGCTGGTGGGCAACGTGAAAAACGCGCGGCGCGTGGCCGACGGCGGCACGGACGTCGTGGTGGCGCAGGGGACGGAGGCCGGGGGCCACACCGGCCGCATCGGCACGCTGGCGCTGCTGCCGCAGGTGATCGATGCCGTCTCGCCGACGCCGGTCGTCGCGGCCGGCGGCATCGGCGACGGGCGCGGCGTCGCGGCCGCGATCGCGGCGGGCGCCGACGGCGTCTGGGTAGGCACGGCGTTCCTGGTCTCGCGCGAGGCGACGTGGCCGGAGATGCTGAAGCAGCGCATCCTCGCCGCAACTGAAGAGGATACGCGGGTCACGCGCCTCTACAGCGGCAAGACGATGCGCAACATCAACAATCCGCTCATCGAGTTCTGGGAGTCGCAGAAGCTCGACGCGCTACCGATGGGCATGCAGGGCATCGTCTCCGGCGAGATCATGGCCGGCGCGCGGCAGGCCGGGCGCGAGGAGCTGCTGATGAACCCGGCCGGCCAGATCTCCGGCATGCTGCGTGAGATGCGCCCGGCGAAGGACATCTTCGCCGACATGGTGCGAGAGGCGGCGGAGATCTTCGCCGAGGGGCTGCCGAAGCGCGTACAGGCATCGTTGTAGTGCCGGACAACTCACTCGCGAACCAGCACATCCTCATCACGGGCGGTGGGTCCGGCATCGGGCTCGCGTGCGCGGGGCGCTTCCTCGATGACGGCGCCACGGTGACGCTGATGGGGCGCTCCGAGCGGCGGCTGCAGTCCGCGCGCGAGCAGCTTGCCGCATACGGCGACCGTGTGCGCTCGATCGCGGGCGATGTCGCGGACGAAGCGCAGGTCGAGGCGGCCGTACGGGTGGCAGCCGACGGCAACGGCGTGCTGCACGGCTGCGTCGCCGCGGCCGGCACGGGGTCGTTTGGCGCGGTGCTGGACATGCAACGCCAGCAGTGGGACGCCGTCATGAACACGAACGTCACCGGGTCGATGCTGACGGTGAAGCACGCCGGCCGCGCGATGCGTGATGGCGGCTCCATCATCCTCATCTCGTCGATTGCGGGCGTGCTGACGCACCGCTGGATGACGGCGTACTGCGTCTCGAAGGCGGCGATCGAGATGCTGGCGCGCAACGCCGCCGACGAGCTGGGCGGCGCCGGCATCCGCGTCAACGCCATCCGCCCCGGCCTCGTGCCGACGGAGCTTGCCGCGCCGCTCGTCAACAACCAGCAGACACAGGACGACTACCTGACGCAGATGCCGCTCCGCCGCCTCGGCACGCCGGAGGACATCGCCTCCCTCGCGCGCTTCCTCCTCGGCCCGGAGTCGAGCTGGGTGACAGGCCAGGTGATCGCGTGCGACGGCGGCCACACGCTGCGCCGCGGGCCCGATCTGGACCACGTCGCGCGGGCGATCTTCAAGGTCGACCAGCAGCGGCCGTGGTCGGGGGCGGCAGCTTCCCCGTAAGCGCCGCCGCACGCTGCCGTCACCGCATTGCTTGCCCGAACTGGCGCGTGCGCCGACAATCTCCGTTACACCCGCCGAATCCGGCACGGTGACAATAGACGGGAGGTCCACGCTCGCCTATGGCTGATTCAGCGCTCTCCGACATCCGCGTCATCGACCTCGCCGGCGAGACCGGCGTCTACTGTACGAAGCTGCTCGCCGACCTCGGCGCGGACGTCATCCGCATCGAGCACCCGTCCGGCGACCCTCTCCGCGAGATCGGCCCCTTCTGGCACGACGAGCGCGCGGCCGACCGCAGCCTCATCTTCCTTCACAACAACGCCAACAAGCGCAGCGTCACGCTCGATATCACGCATCCGGCGGGGAAGGCGGCGTTCGAGAAGCTCGTGGCGACGGCCGACGTCGTCGTCGAAACGTACGAGCCGGGCTACCTGGACTCCCTGGGTCTTGGCTACGACGCGCTCGACCGCATTCGCCCCGGCATCATCCTTACCTCGATCACCGGCTTCGGGCAGGACGGGCCGCACGCCCACTACAAGTGGTCCGACATCGTCGGCGTCGGCATGAGCGGCATGATGCACCTCGCTGGCGACAAGGAAGACCCGCCCAACCGCCCGTATGGCAACCAGGGCTACATCTGCGCCGGCATCGATGGCGCCGCCGGCACGCTGATGGCGCTCTACCATCGCGACGTCAGCGGCGAGGGCCAGCACGTCGACGTCTCGATGCAGGAAGCCCTGATCATCAACAACGAGACGGCCATCATGACGTTCGACTTCAACAAGCGCATCGCCGGCCGCACCGGCTCTCGGGGCTCCATCCCGATCGACCTGCCCGGCATCGGCATCTTCAAGGCCAACGACGGCGAAGTCTTCTGTTACCTGGGCACCCCCGGTGGCGCGCCCTGGCCCGTGGTGCTCGACTGGATGGAGCGCGAAGGCAAGATCGAGGACCTGCGCGAGCCGCCGAACGACGACGTCGCCAGGAACCTTAACCTCGCCTACCTCAGCGCCATGATCCGCGAGCCGGCCCGCATCCCCGCCGTGCTGCCCATCCTCGCCCACATGCGGGACGTGTTCGAGCGCTTCTGCGCCAGCTTCTCGAAGTGGTATCTGTACGAAGAGGCACAGAAGCAGCGCATCATGATCGGCATCGTCTCCACGCCGGAGGACCTTGCGAAGAACCCGCAGCTCAACGCCCGTGGCTGGTATCACTCCGAGGAGCACGACCACCTCGCCGCGAGGGTGACATACGCCGGTGCTCCCTACCGCCTTGCGGAAACGCCCGTCACCTTCCGGTGGCGCGCGCCGCTCCCCGGGGAGCACACCGACGAAGTGCTCTCAGAGATCGGCCTGCCGCCAACCGACGTCGAATCGCTGCGCTCCGCCGGCATCGTGTAGAAGGAGCATGAACCATGGCGAACGTGAAGCTCCCGCTCGAAGGCATAAAGGTCGCCGATTTCTCGTGGTTCGGCGCGGGGCCGATCTGCGCGGAGAACCTCGGCCGCTTCGGCGCCACGGTCGTGCGCGTGGAGTCGGAGTCGCACATCGATGGCCTCCGCCAGGTCGGGCCCTTCCCTGAGGGCAAGACGGGCTACAACGTCAGCGGCTACTTCAACAACTACAACGCCGGCAAGTTCAGCCTCACGCTCAACCTCAACATCCCCCGCGCGCGCGACATGGCGCTGAAGCTCGTCGCCTGGGCCGATGTCTTCATCACCAACCACACGCCGCGCATCCTCGAGCGTTGGGGCCTGCTGTACGACGACATCGTGAAGGTGAATCCGCAGATCATCGCCGCCTACCAGCCGATGCAGGGGCTGGAGGGCCCGCACAAGTACTTCGTCGGCTTCGGCGCGGTACTGAACGCGATCACCGGCTACAACTACCTGAGCGGCTTCCCGCACCGGCCGCCGGTGGGCCTCGGCACGAACTACCCGGACTACGTCATCAACCCGGGCCACACGCTCGTCGCGATCCTCGCCGCCCTGCGCCACAAGCGGCGCACCGGCAAAGGACAGAAGATCGAGCTGGCGCAGGTGGAGTCCGTCGTCGCGACGCTGGCACCGGCGGTGATGGACTACACCGAGAACGGGCGGGTGCAGATGCGGAAGGGCAACCGCATCTCGTACGCGGCGCCGCACGGCGCCTTCCGCTGCCAGGACGCAACGTGGGACAATCAGCCGCTGGACCGCTGGGTGACGATCGCCGTCTTCAACGACGACCAGTGGGCGGGCCTGGTGCGGGCGATGGGGTCGCCCGCGTGGGCGTCCGGCGCGAAGTTCGCGACGTTCGAGGCGCGCAAGGAGAACGAGGACGAGCTGGAGGCGAAGATCACGGAGTGGACGCGCGAGCGCACGCCGGAGGAGCTGATGCCGCTGCTGCAGTCGCACGGCGTCCCCGCCGGCATCGTGCAGCACTCGAAGGACGTGCTGGAGGACGAGCACCTGAAGGCGCGCGGGTACTTCGAGTACCTGGACCACCCGGAGACGGGCCGCTCCGTGTACGACGGCGCGCCGTTCAAGCTCTCGAAGACGCCCGGCTCGCTGAAGACGCCGGCCCCGCTGCTCGGCCAGCACAACGACTACGTCTGCAAGGAGATCCTCGGCATGTCCGACGAGGAGATCGCGGAAGCGCTGATCGAGCAGGCGCTCTACTAGGCGGGCCGTCGTTGGGGAGTTGGTCGTCCGGGGTGCGTGGGACTTAGCGTCCGACGGCGGCGAGGCGCGTCGCGGCCGCGGGGCGGATGGCGACGAGCGCGTCGAGCGTGGGGCCGTCCGCCGGATACTCGGCGACGCGGATGTCGAGCGTGCGCACCATGCGTGTCAGGCGCTCGACCACGGGCCAGGCGCCGTTGCGCTGCGTGTTCGGCAGGCAGATCGCGACGGTGTGGCCGAGGTCGCCGGCGAAGTCCACCTCACGCAACCATCCGCGCAGCGTCGAACGGAGGAGGTCCATCACCTGCTTCTGCGGCGTGGAGAACGAGACGATGGTGAAGATCTGGCCGTAGCGCTTGGCGCGCGAGATCTCCTCGTCGACGCGGATGCGGAAGTACCACTCGGCGTGGAGCCCGGTCTCGCGGTCGAACGTCGGGCGCTTGCGGTCGGGCGTGGCGATCGTCTCGAGCCGCGACGGCAGGCCGTGGGCGCGCGTGATGGTGCCGGCGAGCGCGGCGGCGCCGACGCGCCATGACATCGCGGCGACGCAGCCGACGGCGACGAAGACGAGCGCGAAGCGCGTGCCAGCGTCCGGGATCGACGCCGCCAGTGCGGCCGCGATGGTGCCGAGCAGCAGCCCGGGCGAGAGCGCGATGATCAGTCGCGTATTGGTACGCATCATCGGCCTCCTCTGACGCACATGACGGGGCCGGACGACAGGGGCGCGGGGAGCACCGGCGGGCAGTCGCGCGTGTCGCCGTGCTTGTTGGCGCGGGCGATGAAGAGGAAGTAGCTCCTGCCGTCGGACTGGTACCAGTACGGCAACTGTCCGTCGTCGACGGGCAGGTCCGGCGCCACGTCGCGGAAGGCGCAGCCGGCGTCGCCGGGCAGGGCGCAGAGCGGGACGATCTCGTCGCTGGTGCTGGGCAGTTCGGCGTGCTTGCGGCCGTACTCCACGGCCGCGTCGCGCAGACGCCCCAGATCGACGATGCGGCGGTAGTCGACCACCGTGGCCGCGTCGGGGGCGGGCGCGGAGCTCTGGGCCGTCCGCCCGTCATAGACGAGCGCCGCCGAGACGACGATCACGGCAAGCAGGATGCCCAGCGGCACCAGGTACCGCGGGTCGCGGAAGATCTCCGTCAACTCGTATCCCCCAGCTAGTTATCGTCTGCATTGATGGGGGCTTGAACCGCAGGCCCCAGGCTGGCCCGGCGCCAGGCTCGTTTTGGGGCGGGGTTCCGCCTCCGGGCGGCGCTGCGTACACTCGGCTCACGAGGCGGAGGTCCAGCATTTATGTAAATAGGGAGGCGCCATGCCCCAGATCGACGGCGGCGACCTGGTCGCCCGGATGCTCACGCGGGAGGGGATCGACACGATCTTCACCCTCTCCGGCGGCCACATCCAGAACATCTACGACGGCTGCATCGACGAGGGCATCCGCGTCGTCGACACGCGCCACGAGCAGTCAGCCGGGCACGCCGCCGAGGGCTACGGGCGGCTCACCCGCAAGTGCGGCGTCGCCGTCGTCACGGCCGGCCCCGGCGTCACCGACGTCGTGACCGCCGTGGCCACGGCCTACCAGAACGCCAGCCCGATGCTCGTCATCGGCGGCGCCGCGCCGCTCTCGACGTCGCTCATGGGCGCGCTGCAGGAGATCCCGGGCACGGTCGAGATGATGAAGCCGATCACGAAGTGGGCGGCAACGGTGCCCTTCACGAAGCGTATCCCCGATTACCTGGCGCAGGCGTTCCGGACCGCGCTCACCGGCCGCTATGGCCCGGTGTTTCTCGAGATCCCGTCCGACATCCTGTTCGGGCGGCTCGACGAGAGCGAGGCGCCGCTGCCGAGCGGCTATCGCACCGAAGGCCGCATCCAGGGCGACGCGGCGCTGGTGCGCGACGCGGCGCAGCTGCTCGCCAACGCGGAGCGTCCGGTGGTGATGGGCGGCACGGGCGTCTACTGGTCGGACGCCGGCGACGCGCTGCGCGAGCTTGCGGAGAAGGTGCACGCGCCGATCTACCTCAACGACATGGGACGCGGAGCCGTCAGCCAGGACCATCCGCAGTTCATGAGCCGTACGCGCCGCACGGCCTTCGGCGAGGCTGACGTGATCCTCTTCGCCGGCACGATGATCGACTTCCGGCTGCGCTACGGCCGCAGCATCAACCCGCAGGCGAAGGTGATCTCGGTCGACATCGACCCGACCGAGCTGGGCCGCAACCGCGGCATCGATGTCGGCATCGAGGGTGACCCACGCGCGGTGCTCGAGCAGCTCACGGCGGAGATCGGCGAGCGCACGATCAGGCACGGCGACTGGATCGGCAAGCTGCGCGACGGCGAGACGAAGATCATCGAGCTGCGGCAGCGCTGGCTGCACTCCGACGCCAGCCCCATCCACCCGCTGCGCCTGTGCAACGAGATCGCGAAATTCGTCGACGACGAGACGACCGTCATCGGCGACGGCGGCGACATCGTGGGGCTGGCCTCGCAGGTGCTGCCGGTGAACCGCCCCGGGCAGTTCATGGGGCCCGGGCCGCTGGGGACGCTCGGCGTCGGCACCGGCTTCTGCATGGCCGCCCACGTCGTCCACCCGGAGCGCAAGATCCTGATGGTGAACGGCGACGGCTCGTTCGGCCTCAACGGGTTCGACTTCGACACGTTCGTGCGGTTCAACATGCCCGTCGTATCGGTCGTCGGCAACGACCGGCAGTGGGGGCAGATCCTCGTCGGCCAGGAGAAGATGTATGGCGAGGAGCGCGTCGTAGCGACGCGGCTGGGCGACAACGCACGCTACGACCGCGTCGTCGAGGCGCTCGGCGGACACGGCGAGTTCGTGACGGAGGCGGCCGGTATCGCCCCGGCGATCGAGCGCGCGTTCGCGTCCGGCAAGCCGGCATGCGTGAACGTGATCATCGACCAGAAGCCGGAGGGCGTGCAGGGCGGGTACGAGTTCCTGGGTTAGGTGGCCGGGGCCGGCGCAGGGCGCCGTCTCGCCTGTCATACTGCGGCGTCATGCCGCGACCCCGCCGCGCCGTGCGCCGCCTGACCCCGCTCGTCCTGCTTGCGATCGCGCTGGCGCTGTTCTCCGGTGCACGCTGCTATCCGCCGGATACGCGCGTCGTCGTATTCATCCAGGGCCTGTACACGACGCTGGACGCCGGCGGCACGCAGTCGACGTTCGCCGAAGACCGGCGCTTCGCCACGCTCAAGGGCGAATTCGCGGCCCGTGGCTACGAGCCCGGCGACATGCTCGACTTCAGCTACAACGGCGGCACGGTGAACGCCATCGGGCGCTGGTCGCCGCGGCCGTACGACTGCCAGGATACGGACAGGCCGGCGTCCGGCCACGTCGCCGTGCTGGAGCAGATGCTGCGTGACTACCGCGCGCGGCACAAGGACGCGCACTTCACGCTCGTCGGACACAGCCTGGGAGGCTACGTCGCGTTCCTCGCCGGCGAGCGCGAGGCGGCGCGTCCTGACGCCGCCAAGCTGCACATCGATGTCGTCGTCACCCTGGATGCGCCCATCGAGGGCGTTTCGGCCGATAAGGTGGCGATCATCAACCTCATCCCGTGCGAGAAGACGTACGCCACGGGCGCTGAGCTTGCCGCAGCCCGCCAGGATCCGGCGACGCCGGGGCTGCGCACGCAACAGGCGGCGGCGATGGCAGCGGCCGGCATCCGGCTCGTAACCGTGGGCAACCTCTCCGACTGTTTGCTCAACACGCGGGCCTGCCTCCCCGGCCAGACGTGGGCCGACGATAGCGAGTCGCAGTTCGTCGATGGCGCGGCGGCGACGCTGCGCTACAACATCGCGTCGTCACCCCTGGCGAGTCACGACGCGATCCTCGCCCACGCCGCGGCGGTGAGAGCGGTCGTCGACTTTGTGGGCGCGCCGTAGGCGATGTGGCTGCTCGCCCCGTGCGGAGTCGCTGCTGGTAGGGGGCGCCGCGGGGTGGAGGTAGGGGCTACGCTCATGCGCTCCTGCCGGCCGGCATCGATAACTCATACACGCGCGGCGAGGGCAAACGCTGCCGCAGATCATCGCGCTCACCTCAGTCAACGACGGCTGAGACGGAGCGGGGGGCAAACCGACTCCCGCCCCCAGAAGACCCCGGTCGCCATCCTTGCGGCAGGATCAGCCCGCGAGGTGCCCGATGGCGTGCCGGGGTCTTCTCGTGTGCGCCGCCGCCGCGCAGGAGTGCTGCGCCGCGCGGTTTTGTGGCTAAAGATTTGGCACAGAGCCTTTTCGCAGCGCTAAGCGCGCGTTGGACTCTCTCGCAGGACTGCCTATAATTGCGCTCGTTGCGCCCGACGCAGTGCGGGCAACGGAGGCGCCCGCTTGCCACTCGTCAATCCGCTGACCGCGCTCCTGGGCTTCTTCTCGCACGACATCGGCATCGACCTCGGCACCGCCAACACGCTCGTGATGGTGAAGGGCCGCGGCATCGTCATCGACGAGCCGTCCGTGGTGGCGATCGACCGCATCTCCAAGAAGATCCTGGCCATCGGCGCGGAGGCGAAGCGGATGGTGGGCCGCACGCCGTCGAGCATCATCGCCGTGCGGCCGCTGAAGGACGGCGTCATCTCGGACTTCGAGGTGACCGAGAAGATGCTCCAGTACTTCATCCGGTCCGTCCACGACCGCTTCGGCTTCGGCATTCCTCGCCCGCGCGTGGTCATCGGCATCCCGAGCGGGGTGACGGAGGTGGAGAAGCGGGCCGTGCACGACGCGGCGCTGAACGCCGGCGCCCGGGCCGCCTTCCTCGTCGAAGAGCCGATGGCGGCGGCGATCGGCGCCGGGCTGCCCATCATGGAGCCGAACGGCTGCATGATCGTGGACATCGGCGGCGGGACGACGGAGGTCGCCGTGATCGCTCTCGGCGGCGTCGTCGTCAGCACGTCGATCCGGACGGCGGGCGACGAGATGGACCAGGAGATCATGGCCTACGCACGCCAGGTCCACAACATGCTGATCGGCGAGCGCACGGCGGAAGAGATCAAGATCGAGGCCGGGTCGGCGTTTCCGATGGAGCCGGAGGGCACGGTCGAGATCCGCGGGCGCGACCTCGCGACGGGGCTGCCAAAGTCCGTGGAGGTGAGCACCGTCGAGATCCGCGACGCGCTTTCGGGCAGCATCAACGCCGTCATTGACGCAGTGCGCTCGACCATCGAGATCACACCGCCGGAGCTGGTGGCGGACCTGATGTACCGCGGCATCGCGCTCGCCGGCGGTGGCGCCATGCTGCGCGGCCTCGACCGGCGTCTGGCGCAGGAGACGCGCTTTCCCGTGTACGTGGCCGAAGACCCCCTGCTGTGCGTGGTGAAGGGCACCGGCGAGGTCCTCGAGGAGACGAAGATGCTGCAGAAGGTGCAGTCGTCGCTCGCCATGCGCAAGCCGCCGCGCTGAGGCCGCCGCCGCCGACGCGCTCACTCTCATCAGTCGAACCCGTCTGAGGGTCTTTCACCGCACTCCGGCGGACATCGCCCACCCTCCACAGAAATCCGCCTAAAGGCGGAAGTGCAACGGGGAACGTGGCGACGGCGCCGAGCGTCAGATTTGATGTGGGGGGCACGTCCGGAGGAGTCAGGAGGAGACATGAACAAGAAGCTCTGGATGGTGATGATCGCAGCGGTGGCGGCCCTGGCCGTGCTCGTCGCGGCGTGCGGGGACGATGACGACGATGGCGGGCAGCCCGCGTCACCGACGGCCCCCGTCGCGCCGCCCACGCAGCCGGCGGCGCCGCCGGCATCGCCGGCGCCGGGTGACGGCAACGGCGCGGACGTCATCGGCCAGGTGATCGCCGCGTTCGAGGCGCAGGACCTGGAGCGCATCGCGGAGCTGCTGGTGTACCAGGACGTGGCGTGCGCGCCGCCCGCGGACGGTGCAGGCGGCCCGCCGGCGTGCGCGGACGGCGAAACGGAGGGCACCCTCGTGAGCGTGGTCGCGCTCGCCCAGTGCGAGGGCTTCTACGCCCGCGAAGGGGAGGTGGTGCTTGAGCCGATCGGACAGGGCGAGGTGAGCGTGTATGGCGTGTACCGGACGCCGGCGCAGTACTTCCCCGAAGGCGACTACGCGGTGGTGTTCCGGCACCAGCCTTCGGCCAGCAGCGGCAGCGCGCTCGAGGTCATCGTCGGCGAGGACGGCGTGATGGGCATCAACTTCGGGTGCGGCGAGACGCCGGAGCAGCTCGTGCAGGTGAGGGGGCTGACGGAGCGCATCGACACGGCGCCGTAAGGAGGATTGCGCAGCAGGGAATTGGCCCGGGCGGGGGACAGCCGCCCGGGCCTCAAGCATCCTCTCTCGCCGGCACAGCAGAGGCGGCGACGGGCTGGCGGGGGATGATCGAGATCGAGCCCGTGCGCTCCAGGATGGCGTAGCGGATCTCGTCCAGGCTCTCGATGCCGAAGGTCTCGCGCGCGGCGGCCAGGATGTCCGATTCGTCGACGCGCTCGCGGTCCATCGCCCTGTCGATCAGTTCACCGTCGTCGAGGAGGAGCACGGGGGCTCCCTCCAGCACGAGGTCCGCCTTCGTCCACCACTGCTTGATGTGGGACATCAGGATGTCGATGGAGACGAGCGTGACGATCAGGATGACGCCCGCTGTGAGCGAGAAGTCCTCGTCGCCGAGCAGCGCCTGCTGGACAGCCTCGGAGATGATGAGCAGCAGGATCGCGTCGAACGCTGTCAGCTCGGAGAACTGGCGCTTGCCCGACGCGCGCATGAGCACCATGAGGATGACGTAGATGGCGATGGCGCGGACGACCAGTCCCATATCTCCTCCTAGGGCAGCACCCACGTCGTGAAGTCGATGGCCGCCGGTGCGCCGTTGCCGGCGGCGACGGTGACGCGTCCGCCGACTTGCCCGTGGTCGTCCGGGCGAATCGAGAACTGGACCGAGACCGGGGCGGCCCAGTCCTCCACCTGCCATTCGTAGACGCCGCCATCGGGGCCGAGCGACGTCGCGTCGGGCTGCGGCGTGACCTGGCGCACGTCGACCTGGCCGGCCAGCTCCGGGGAAAGCGAGATGCGCAGCGTGGTCGCCGTGGTCTCCGGGGCGTCGACGCTCACGACGAGCGCGGTGGGCGCGTGGAAGCGTGCGAAGCGCGGGTAGTTGAGGGTGGCGTCGCCGTCGCCGAGCGGTGACGTGCTGCTTGCGCGCGCGAGCGGCCCGCTGCCCGACATGCCAGCGAGCGCTCCCACGACGACCAGCGCCATCACCACCCAGACGGCGCGCGATGCGACCCATTCGCGCCGCATCGCGCGCTCGTTCAGCTCGTCGCGGAAGTGGCGCACCGGGGCGCGCGAGACGGGTGTTGTCATGGCGCAAGCGTAGGAAGGACGGTTTGCAGAGCGATCACGCCGGACGGCTGATCGCTGGCGATGCGCTTGCAGACGGCCGCGGACGCCCGATGGCCGATTGCCGCAGGCGCAGTCGCGGACGGCGCAAGATGGTGCGGATGCACCATCGCGTCCGCGGAGGGGCGGCGGCTATAGTGCGCATGGTAAAGTTCTCCAAACCGCCGGGCGAGGCCTGCGGGGACGATAGTAAAGGAAACTTAAGCGATGGTGCGGACGAGGGTGTTCGAGGTGCTGGAGGAGCGCGGCCAGAAGCAGCGCTGGCTCCTCGGCGAGCTCGAGCGCCGTGGTTACAGCGTGAGCGAGGCGTACCTGTCTCAGATCAAGTCGGGGGCCAAACAGCCGAACCGGCAGTTCATCGAGGCGGTGTGCGACGTCATGGGCATGGGCGAGCGTGAGCTCTTCTACGCGGAAGGAGAAACGACGATGGCGACGAGGAAGAACGGCAAGCCAGGCAAGGCGGCGACGGCGGCGGCGAAGGGCGGCGCCAGGCGCGACAAGGGCAAGATCAACGTCGCCATCATCGGCGTGGGCAACTGCGCGTCGTCCCTGGTGCAGGGACGCTACTTCTACGAGGACGCTCGCGAGGGCGACCTCATCCCCGGCCTCATGCACGTCGACCTGGGCGGCTACCACATCCGCGACATCAACTTCGTCGCCGCCATCGACATCGACGCGAACAAGGTGGGGAAGGACCTCTCCGAGGCCGTCTTCGCGCCGCCGAACAACACCTACAAGTTCTCCGATGTGCCGCGGCAGGGCGTGCGCGTGTCGCGCGGCATGACGCACGACGGCCTGGGCAAGTACCTCTCGCAGGTGATTACCAAGGCGAAGGGCGGCACCGAGGACATCGTGGCGCTGCTGAAGGAGACGCAGACGGACGTCGTCGTCAGCTATCTGCCCGTCGGCTCCGAGGAGGCGACCAAGTGGTACGTGGAACAGGTGCTCGCCGCCGGCTGCGCCTTCATCAACTGCATCCCCGTCTTCATCGCCCGCGACCCGTATGGCTACTGGCCGAAGCGCTTCGAGCAGGCGGGCCTGCCGATCATCGGTGACGACATCAAGTCGCAGGTGGGCGCGACGATCGTCCACCGGGTGCTGACGCGGCTGTTCCGCGAGCGCGGCGTGCGGCTGGACCGGACGTACCAGCTCAACTTCGGCGGCAACACGGACTTCCTGAACATGCTGGAGCGCGAGCGCCTGGAGTCGAAGAAGATCTCCAAGACGGGCGCCGTCACGTCGCAGCTGGACTACGAGCTGCCGGCGGATGACGTGCACGTCGGGCCGTCCGACCACGTGCCGTGGCTGGCGGACCGCAAGTGGTGCTACATCCGCATGGAGGGGACGACGTTCGGGAACGTGCCGCTGAACGCCGAGCTGAAGCTGGAGGTGTGGGACAGCCCTAACTCCGCGGGCGTGGTGATCGACGCGATCCGGTGCGCTAAGATCGCCCTTGACCGCGGCATCGCGGGGCCGCTGCTCGGCCCTTCGGCGTACTTCATGAAGTCGCCGCCCCAGCAGTACCCGGACGACGTGGCCCACGACATGGTTGAGGAGTTCATCGCGGGATGAGGCCTCGTTGCTCGACCGCACCGTCTACTGGCTCTTCCGCCTGGCGATCTTCCTGACGCGGCCGCTGCCGCTGCGCGTCGGCTACTGGTTCGGCGAGCGCGTCGCCCTGATCTGCTACGTCCTGCTGTTCCCGCGGCACCGCAAGGCGCTGAACGCGAACCTGGCGCACGTCCTCCAGAGCGACGACGCCAGGTTCGTCGATTCCGTCGCGCGGCGCTCCTTCCGGAACTTCGGCAAGTACGTCATCGACTTCATCCACTTCCCGAACCTCTCGCAGGACGAGGTGAAGCGCCGTCTCCGGTTCGACCAGTGGGACGAGCTGAACGAGGCGCACGCCTCGGACCGCGGCGTCATCATCGCCACCATCCACTTCGGCAACTGGGACCTGGGCGCCGCCGCCCTCGCCGCCTACGGCTATCCGATCAACGCGATCGCCGAGACGTTCGCCTACGGGCCGATGAACGAGCTCGTCCAGGGCTCGCGGGCCAAGCTGGGGATGAAGGTGATCGGCCGCGACCGGCTTGGCCCCGCCGTCTTCCGCCTGCTGCGGCGCGGCGAGATGCTGGCGATGCTCTGCGACGTGGCCGAGGACGAGTTCGGTATCCGCGTCGACTTCTTCGGCGCCCCCGCGCTCGTCTCGTCCGCGCCCGCGCGGATCGCCCTGCGGACGGGGGCGTGGGTGGTGCCCTCGCTTGTGCTGCGCGGACCGGAGGATGATCTGGTCATCCGCCCCATCATCGATGCCGGGCTGCGGGATTACGCGCCCGGCGGCGACGAGACGCGCGACGTCGAGGAGCTGACGCGCCTTATCATGCGGTCGCTCGAAGTGGGGATCCGTGCGCATCCCGACCAGTGGTTCATCTTCCGGCGCATGTGGGAGACGGCGTCGCCCGCGCGCGGGCACGCGAGCGCCCTGGCGGAAGAGGTGTAGCGATGCCGTTCCGCTCGCTGCGCACGAAGTGGAAGTACTACCTGATGCTGGCCGTCATCCACACGGTCGGCCGCATGCCGCTGTCCTGGCGCTATGGCATCGCCCGGTACGTCGCCGACCGCGTCTACGACTGGCGGAAGTCGATCCGCGAGAACACGCGCAGCAACATGCGCCACGTGCTGGGCCCGGAGGCATCCGAGGAGGAGGTCGACCGCCTCGCGCGGCAGTGCGCGCGCAACACTGGCCGCTACTACGCCGACGTCGTCGGCATGCACCGCATGAACGTGCGCACGTTCTTCGAGCGGGAGCTGGAGCTCGAGGGCATCGAGCACGTGCAGAAGGCGACGGCGGCCGGACAGGGCGTAGTGCTGGCGTCCGCGCACTACGCGAACCCGGAGTTCGCTGTGCAGGGCCTCGCCGCCGCCGGGATACGCGTCTTCGCGCTGGTGGAGCCGCTGGAGCCGCCCGAACTGGGGCGCCTGATGCGCGGCCTGCGCACCGTCCACGGCCACCGCTACGAGCCCGTCAGCTTCAGCTCGATCAAGAACGCGATCGCCTGGCTGCGGAACGGCGGCGTCGTTGCCATCCTGGTCGACCGTGACATCCAGCGGCGCGGCATCGTCCTGGACTTCTGCGGCGCGCCGGCGCGCTTTCCCACGGGCGCGGTCGACCTGGCACTCCGCACGGACGCGGTGCTGGTGCCCGGCTGGGTGCGCCGTACCGACGGGTTCAAGATCAAGGCGACGATCGGTCCGCCGCTGGAGCTGGTGCGCACCGGCAACGCGGACGAGGACCTGCGCGTGAACACGGCGAACCTGCTGGCCGAATTCGAGCGCCACCTGCGCGCCGACCCCGGTCAGTGGAGCGTGCTCGACCGCATCTGGCCGGACGACCTGCAGGCGCCGGCGCCGGGACGCCGGACGGCGCCGGTACAATAAGCCGACACCGGCATCGTGCGGCCGCATCGGGGTGCAGTGGGAACAGCCGACCTCCATATCCATACGCGGCACGGCGACGGTATGGCGACCGTGCCCGAGGTGCTCGCATACGTCGAGGCGCAGGGACTTCTCGACGTCATCGCCGTCTCCGAGCACGACACGCTGCGTGCGGCCGAGGAGGCGCGCGAGCTTCACGCGCGCGGCTCGTACAGGTTCGAGCTGGTCTCCGGTATGGAGGTGACGACGCTCGACGGCCATCTGCTCGCGGTCTACGTCGACGACCCGGTGCCCAGCTTCCGCCGGATGGAGGACCCCCTGGTGGAGGTGCACCGCCGGGGCGGCCTGGCGATCCTCACGCATCCGCTCTCGTGGCTCACGCGAAGCGCGAGCAGGCGCGTCATCGAGCGGGTCATGGCCGTGCAGAACGACGGCGTCTGGTTTGACGGCATCGAGGAAGTGAACATGAGCCCCGCCGGCCGGCAGTCGCGGGCTCGTGTGCGGAAGCTGAACCAGCGCATCGGCCTCGCCGCCATCGGCAGCAGCGACGCGCACTTCCTGCAGGCCATCGGGACGGCGTACACACGCTTTGCCGGCAGCTCGGCGGCCGCCCTGCGGGCGGCCATCGAAGCGAAGACGACCGAGGCCGTTGCCGGCGTGCCGCCGCGGCTGCGCGAGCTGGGGTACCGGAACATCGCGGTGCAGTCGTGGCGGGGGATGATGGCGACGCCGCGGGCGATGGGCTGGGCGCCGACGATCCACAGCTTCATCATCAGCCGCCGCCGGCACCGGCCCGACGCAACGGATGGTGCCAGGTGAACATTGCGCTGGTGTCGCCGTACGACTGGGCCGTGTCGGGCGGCGTGAACAACCACATCCGCCACCTGGCCGAGCAGTTCGTCCAGCGCGGGCACGACGTGCACATCGTCGCGCCGGGCAAGAAGAAGGCGGCGCACGACGTCTGCCCCATCACGATCATCGGCCGGCCGATCCCGCTGCGCGTCAGCGGCTCTGTCGCCCGCATCACGCTGTCGCTACGGACGGCGGGGCAGGTGCGCCGCGTGCTCGAAGAGAATGACTTCGACGTCGTGCACGTCCATGAGCCCTTCATGCCGCAGTTGCCGATCCAGTTCCTCCGCTACTCGGAGGCGGTGAACGTCGGCACGTGGCACGCCGCGCGGGAGTCGAACTTCATCTATATCTACGGGCGGCGGCTGATCAAGCGGTGGATGACGAAGCTCGACGGGAAGATCGCCGTCTCCACCGCTGCCGTGAAGCACGTCGAGAAGTACTTCCCCGGCTACTACAACATCATCCCCAACGGCGTGGATGTCGAGCACTTCGCGCAGGACGTGCCGAAGCTGCCGGAGTTCGACGACGGCAAGCGCAACGTGCTGTTCGTCGGCCGGCCGGAGAAGCGGAAGGGGCTGCGCTACCTCATCCGCGCGTTCGTCGGCGTGCAGCGCGAGTTGCCGGATACGCGGCTGATCATCGTCGGCGCCGGCGGGTTCGCCCGGTACGAGCGCGCCGTCCGCAACGCGAAGCTGCAGAACGTCCGCTTCCGCAGCAACGTCCCGTTCGACGAGCTGCCGCGCTACCACCACACGGCGCACGTCTTCTGCGCGCCGGCCACCGGCTTCGAGAGCCAGGGCATCGTCCTGCTGGAGGCGATGGCCGCCGGCCTGCCGATCGTCGCGTCGAACATCGATGGTTATGCCGGCGTGCTGACGCACGGCGTCGAGGGGCTGCTGGTGCCGCCGGAGGACCCGCGTGCGCTGGCCGATGCCCTGCTGGAGCTGCTGCGAGACCCACAACGCTGCGCGCAGATGGCCCAGCGCGGGCGCGAACGCGCGCACCAGTACTCGTGGGACCGCGTGGCCCAGCAGGTGCTGTCCTACTACGAGCGGCTCATGCGCGAGCGGCGTCTCGTCGAAAGCGGGCGCGCGCAGGCGGCGCTCGAGGCGCTCTGACCGACGCGGGCGGCGTGCTCGCCCCGTTATGCGGAGGCGGCGTCGAGGCGGGCGATCTCGTCGTCCGTGAGCGAGAGGTCCGTGGCCGGGAGCAGCTCGGCGAGCTGTTCCGGCGTGTTGGCGCCGACGATCGGCGCGACGACGGCCGGCCGCGTCAGCTCCCACGCCAGCGCCACCGCCGCCACCGTCGTGCCGCGCGCGGCGGCGACCACATCGAGCGCGTCGAGCACGCGCCAGCCCCGCTCATTGAAGTACTTGCTGACGCCGCGGGCGCGCTGGCTCTGGGGCACCGGCTGGCCGCGACGGTACTTGCCGCTGAGGAAGCCGGCGGCCAGCGGGCTATACGGGAGGACCGCGAGCCCCTCGCGCGCGCAGATGGCCGCCAGCTCCGCCTCGTACTCGGCGCGGTGGACGAGGTTGTGGTGCGGCTGCAGCGTCCCGAAGCGGGGCAGCCCGCCCTCGTCCGCGGCCCGCAACGCCTCCGTGAGCTGCGGCGGCGTGTAGTTGGACGCGCCGATGCGCCGCACCTTGCCCGCGGCGATCAGCTCGCCGAACGCCGCGAGCGTCTCCGCGACCGGCACCGTGTCGTCCGGCCAGTGGCACTGATACAGGTCGATGACGTCGGCCTGGAGCCGGCGCAGGCTGTCCTCGGCGGCGCGGATGATGTGCGCGCGGCTCAGGCCCTCCCCGTCCGCGCCCTCCCACATGCGCCCACGGACCTTGGTCGCGATGACGACGCGCTCGCGGTTGCCGCGCGCCTGCATCCAGCGCCCGATGATCTCCTCGGAGACGCCACCGGGATTGCCGCGCGCCCAGTTGCTGTAGACGTCGGCCGTATCGATGACGTTGCCGCCGGCCTCGACGAAGGCGTCGAGCACGGCGAACGACGCCCGCTCGTCCGCCGTCCAGCCGAACTGCATCGAGCCGAGGCAGAGGTTGGAAACGGTGAGGCCGGTGGAGCCGAGCGGTACGAGACGCATGCCGAAGTCTAGACGACGGCATGTAACCCGCGTGGGTGCCGGGCGGCGCGTTCGCCGCTGGGCCGCGCCGCCGATACGCTTGCGCTGTGACCCGCGCGGACGCCCCTGACTTCCGGTTGCTGCACGCCGCGTCGTACATGGCGCTGTTCTGCGTCGGACTGTATGCGTCGTCGTTCGGCCCGGTGCTGCCGTTTCTCTCCGATGAGCTGGACGTCTCGCTCGACACCGCCGGGCTGGTGCTGACGGCGCTGTTCATCGGCAGCATCAGCGCGTCGGCGTCCATCGCGCTCGTGCTGCACGGCCAGGACACGAAGCGCCTGTGCGTCGCCGGCCTGGCGATGTCGGCGGCGGGCATCGTGGGGCTGGGCCTCGCGCCGAACTTCGGTCTCGCGCTCTGCGCCGCTGTCGTCCTCGGTGTCGGCGACGGGCTGGTCGTGGCGGCGGCGCACATCCTCATGCCGCTCACGTCGCGCAACGTGCCAGCGGCGATGAACATGCTCAACCTCTACTTCGCGCTCGGCGCCATCGTCGGCCCGGTCTGGTCCGGCGCCGTGCTGGTGCTCACCGACGGCTACGCGCTCGTCTACGGGGGCATCGCGCTGATGATGGCGCTCACGCTGGGGGCGATGATGCTGGCGCGGTCCGGGCACGACATCGTGATGGGCTCGACGGAGGCGCAGTTTCGCGCGCCGGCGAACGCGACGACGTGGGTGATGGGCTTCGTGCTGTTCATGTACGTGGGGGCGGAGTTCGGCCTCGGGTCGTGGGTGTCGTCGTACACGCGCGAGACGGCCAATGCCGGCGTGATGGCCAGCGCCCTGCTCGCGTCCGGCTACTGGGGCGCGCTCGCGCTCGGGCGTGTGGCGGCGGCGGTCTACTTTCGTCGCGAGCACGAGGCGACGGCGCTGCTGCTGGCGTCGGTGGCGGGCGCCGGGATCTGCACGCTGGTGCTCTCGCTGTCGTCCGGGGACCTGGCTGTTGCGGCGGCCTCCGCATTCGGCGCCGGCCTCTTCCTGGGGCCCATCTGGCCCGCCGTCCTGACGATCGTGTCGGCGACGACGATCGGCAGCTCCACCGCGGCGACGGTGACGATGGGGAATGCCGGTGGTATCGCCATCCCGTGGCTGCAGGGGCGCGTGCTGGTGGGGGCCGGCGCGGCGCAGGGCGTCGCCGTCACGGCGGCCCTATGCGCCGTGATGTTCGCCGTGGTGGCCGTCTTCCGGCAGCGGAGCGGCGTCCGGGTCTGACACCGGCGCATCGGACTCCTCCCAGAACGTCTGCAGCACGTCGAGGCGCGACGCCGGCCGCTGGCCGCCGCCGAGCACGATGCTGATCTCGA